>NZ_JAAIWM010000003.1:300000-450689 GCF_011008845.1 Bacillus mesophilus
TATAACTGATTTGTTACTTTTTTTAATAACTCCGTTTGCCTCTCATCTTTTATCGCTTCATATTCCTCTCTTAAGACGGTTACATAAGAAGAGCTAAATCCATTGCTCTTAAGTTCACCTTCAAGCGTTACGATGATTTCTTCAAAAGATTGATCAATTTCCTTTTCTAAATTCTCAGCGGCAAGTTTATACTTTGCAAATAGTTCTAAATAAGAAACAGGCTCTCCTTTTTCCTTTATTGATTTATACTCCTTAACGGCTTCCGACAATAAAGAAGATAATTTCTGATTAGCATGTTGTTCTAGATCTGTTAATAAAGCTCGATATTTTACCTTTATTTCCTCTACTTCCTTTATACCTTCACTCGCCTCTGTATCTTTTTTACTAACAGGCTTCATTTCACTCATTTCTTCAACCACATGATTATTTTTGGAATAATGATCAAAAAAAGTCGAAGGAAATGATTCATGGACCGTATAGAGATCTCCCTGCTCCTCAAAATAAAAATCCACCAACCCTTTTCCTATAAATAGAAATCCTGTAAAAATTACAAGTATACAAGCCGATATATAAACTAAAGACAAACCTTTCATATTCCACACCTATACATTAAGTTTTTTCATAAGCATAGGCTAACTTCCAGGGAATTATACAAGGAATCAGGACGACGTTCCCTCTCTCTCTTCTATCATCAGTCCATGCTTACAAACTTCTGTTTATATGGAGTAACTCAAATAATTGCAGTCTCATCTTGTTTATTTTCAAAGAAAAACGGGAATACACTCCTATTACCATTTTTAAGATGATATGGTATAATGTAGAAAAATGTCGCAAATTGTCGTTTTAAGGAGAGGTGTTATGTTAAATAATTATTTAAAATATTGGTATTCACTAAGAATTAGATATTACAAAATGTTATTAGACGGGTGCCTTGACGAACAGTTACGACAAGAATTGATCGAGAAGATTAAGCAGTATAGTGATAAATTAAATGCGCTTTTGATCAAGAAACAAAAGGACTGTCCTTTAGCACCCACAAAGACTAGCAAAAAAAAGACAATTCTCCATTTCTTAAAATAATAAGGTGGGACACCGGGACAGGTACACTGTCCCAAAACCAATATGGAACTATAAACGTAAAAGTCATAGTAGTCACTTTATACAATAAACCTTTCTAGTACTCCTCTTACGCTCCGTACACTGTCATTCAAAATCTCTAAACTTAGAAACACCTAGAGAAAACTACCCTTATACAGGATTAGTTTAACTATTTCTATTTTAAAAATGATGGTAATATAGTCCTAAGAACTATTCGATAATGGCAAACCTATTGAAAGGTAGGGACGCAAAACTACGGGCCTAAAGCACTGCTATGGTAGCCGAGTCGCCGAAAATAGATGGAATCTATCATTTTTTAGACCCACCTAATCTATTAGGTGGGTCTTTTTTCATACTAAGGGGGATCTACATGGGATTTTTAAGGGATTTAGGAAAGTTTTCAGGACAAGCTGTTGGGTTTGTCGTCGGCGGAGCTGTGAATGTGGTTGGTGATGTAACAGGGAATAAGTTTATAAAAGAAGTTGGAGATGGAGTTAAGAAGGCTTCTGAATTTGCTGGTGACACATTGGGACAAGTGGCCGACGGAACGTGGAATACAGCTTCTGGAATGATTCAAAACGATGATAAGAAGATTGACAAAGGTTTAGGAGACATTGGGAACTCTGTGTCTAGAACCGCTAAGGGAGTCTATCAAACTGCTAAAGGTACTTATCACAGTGGTAAGGATGTTTATGAAGGTTTTAAATATAATGATGATGAGAAAATAAAATCCGGTGCGTCAAATATTGCAAAAACAGTTGCCATTGGGGTTCTAGCAGTCGGAGTAGTAGACTTTGTGGATGGTCCGGAATCAGGAGATCCTACTAATAATAGTCCAAACATGGCAGAAGGAAACAATAATGCGCAACAGATTCAGTCCCAAGCACAAACCGGGACAACTGCCCCAATCGAGTCTTCAGATCAACCAGGTGTAAACCACGTAAAGCCACACTGGGTTGATAGTCACTGGAGAGATGGGCAGTATATTGAAGGTTATTGGAGAGACGGGGATGGAAACACAGCAGTTAATGTAACAGAAGAGCAAGGCGGTGGATATTTGCGATCAAATCCTGATGGCAGCCTTCATAATAATCTAAAATCTTAAATAAGGTTGGAGAAGTAAAGATGAGAAAGAAAATACTAGTTGTTTTATCCGTTATTTATATATTGAACCTCATTGGTATGTTGAACAATTATTTATTGGTAGGTGGATTTTTTATTGTATCGGAATTAGTCATGATGCTTATAGGTTATATGACGTACCGTATCGCGAGAAACCGCTCCAAGCAACAGCATTTCTGGCCAATCTGGATTTACTCTACATTTGTGGGGCTTATTCCGTTTTGGATGATTCTTGAAGACAGTAGTTATGGTTATTACGGAGTAGACCCAGAGGGTTTCATGCTTGCACTATTTTCAGGAGTAATGGTTAAGTTTATCTCCATTTTCGTGTTTTCTCGCAAAAGTGGAAAAAGTTATACGACAAAAAATCTTGATGGTGGCCTATCAGTCTAATAAAAAAAACAACAGGTACGGTCCTGTACTTCTCGGTCTTATACCAGAAGCATGTGAACCGTCTTTATTCTTCTACAAGCTTGATCAACTCCCTCCAATTTTGTTCTGTAGTATCATGCCTCATAATCATTCGACCAGATGGATCTATTCGTATTCCCTCTTTTCCATCTTCAAGCGTTACGTGGTGATACCTCGTGTTTTTGCGCTCCTGATAAATTTCCTCAAGTTCTAGATATTGAAAATAAACCACGGTGCCCATGATACCAGTAAGAAAAATTCCTATAATCGTACCAATAAGCATGACCTCCTTTGTTACTCGCTTTATAGAGAACCTAGGACAGTTAAAAAGCAATAAACAAATCCAACCTATCCAATAAAGACCTATATATCAATAAATGCAAAAATCAACCTATAAATTCATAATTTTCAGAATAATAATAATTATTTTTTCTGATCCTCTAATCGAAAGCTGAAGAACACTGTCTCTATGTTTGGCTCAAATATTATCGTGCATAATAGCTAATAAGAAGGGAGTGACAACCCATAGCTTATATTAAAGATCTTAGAAAGTTAGTTGGAGCTATGCCGCTTATCCTTAATTCTGCAGGAGCTATTATTAGAAATCATGAGGGGCATCTATTATTGGAATACAGAAATGATACAAATGATTGGGGTATACCCGGGGGATATATGGAGCCTGGTGAAACATTTGAAGAAACGATTAGAAGGGAACTAATAGAGGAGCTAAGCATTACAGTTACAAGCCTTAACTTTTTGAACATATATTCTGGTAAGGATTACTTTCATGAATATCCTAATGGAGATAAGGTGTATAGTATTATGGCAATGTTTGAGGCTACAATACATCATGATATTAAGACCGATCATAAAGAAATAGGCAGAGTTAACTATTTTAGTTTTGACTATTTGCCGAAGGACCTTACCCTTACTACACAAAAGATACTAAGTGGTATTTTTAGATAGGAACTAATTTCATGGGGACAGTTTTAACTGTATGTAGAGAAGAAGCCGAGAAGAACATCCCCTTGGCTTCTTTCCTCTTAATTTTCAGACACAAAATAATTGATTAAATAATCAGCCCACAACTTATTCCCTTTATCATTCGGCAAGCTTTCTTCCGTAAGCAACTCCTTTAACTCAGGTGAATTTGCTTTTGGCCAGGCACCCCAATGATTTAAATAGATGTAGTTGTTTCTTTCAGCATAGATTCTTAAGTCCCGCTCTTCTCTTGGATAGTAGAACGCATCATAAATGGGATTGCTAGGCTGAATGATGACCTTCACAGTTGGGTTCTTCTGCTTAAATGCTTCCAGGATGGTCGTCAAGTTTCCTAGCCTCTCTGACATTCTTACTTTCCCATTGTCTGCTAGAAGAAATGGTTCGATTAATAGAATATCTGCTCCTGACTCAACCAACGGCATATAAAGTTCCCCACCGACAACTTCTTTAGACGTTTTATCTTTTATTTCTTTTACAGTTATAGTAAAAACCGATTTTCCATAGGTTTCTTCCAGCTTCTGTTTTACCAGATTAGGCCAAGCCGTTTCCTGTTCTGAAGTAGAGGCTGATCCAAGAATAAGAAAATTCAGGGGCTTTTGCTGATTTATTGCCGTGTTGATCTTCTTCTTTAAATCTTCTGGTAGATTTCCTAAGTAGCTCTGTTTTTCTACGTTACTCTCAATAGAAGTAGTAACTTCTTCCGAATTCTCCTCTGATCCCTTTGTATCAGAAGAAGCATCTATGTTCGGCTCCTCTGCTGAAGTGCTCAAAGTTTCTGTTTTCTGTACCTCTACTGTATGAAATGACTCAATCTTATTTTTCCAATGTATATTCCCTACTATAATTGAGGCCACCATCGTAATGGATAGAGTTACTAGAATGATTTTCGTCTTCATATCTTCCATCTCCTTTACAAATCCTAACTCTAGTAATTCATCATAACCGAGTTACTAGGAGAAATTTGTAAATTAGTAGAAGTAAAAGACAAGAAAGGTACGACAAATAGATACATATACTGCCAGGAAGGAGGAACAAGAGGCCCCTCCACTTTCCAATATCTAAAATGAAACCTCATCTCTCCCACGCTAAAATTAAAAATGGAACAGGATGCTTCACTCCTGTCCCACTACAAACCTTTCAACTTTACCTATTCACCATTTTTATTCTTCTATTAATCTAAAGCATTTACAGCATTAATAAAACCAAATCCAGATTCTCCATCATATCCCGGCTTGAACCAGTCATCTGAAGAGCTTTGGATTATGTGTTTTACCTGAGCTGGTGATAATACGTCTTTACCGTATTTTGCAATGATAACCCCTGCTAGGCCGGCTGTTTTAGGTGCTGCCATTGAGGTTCCAGCATAGTATGCATAACCACCACCAGGAATTGTGGAAAGACATAGTTTATTTATTTCTCTGTCAGCTCCGTCTCCTGTTTCTAACCATTTTGTACCGTAATCTCCACCAGGTGCAATCACATCAATCTTACCTACACCATAGTTTGAATACCATGTACGATTTAATTCCTCTCCACTTGCAGCAACTCGAATGAGGGTTTGGCTGCTCGGACTTCTGTGTACCGCTCCTTTATCATCCCCTGATAGCTTTCCAGGACTAGTAATATCTACCCCTGCATTTCCTGCGGACCCAACAACCGTAACACCTTGCTTAATAGCATATTGAATGGCTCGATTGAAAAGGCGAACATCTGCAACGATATCTTTTGTGGCATAGTCAGGGTTTTGAAACCAATCATATCCTCCAAGTGACATGTTCACCACATCTACATTATCATCAGCAGCTGTCATTAATGCATTAGCTATATCAGATGTATAGGCACCTCCTGTTGGACCAAAAACACGGTATGCAGCTACCTTTAACTCAGGCCCAATTCCAAGTACGCGGCCATTACCAGCAATTGAACCGGCCACGTGCGTTCCATGTCCATCCTCATCCATCGCACTTTCGATTCCTGGAACAAAAGATTTTCCATAAGCATAATTATCCTTTAGGTCAGGGTGAGTATAATCTATTCCGGTATCAACGACTGCTACAACAATATCCTCACCATTTGTTGATTTTCCAGTTCCACCTTCTAAATTCCACGAAGCACCATTGTTGGTTACCTGTTTTATATCCCATTGGTACGTATTATAAAGATCGTTAGCTTCTGTAGGTGTAAGGTTTTCTTGAAGAGTTATTTTTTCAACTGGAGTGTCTGGATACACAATGTTCTCTGTTCCAGCGTCTAATACTGCATTGCTTTTTTGGATTTCTGCTAAAAATTCTGGATTGTCGGAGCTCACTTTAACAGCACCCAATTTTGGTAAAGATTGTTTTACTTCACCACCAGAATTTTTAATAACATCTAGATAGTTCTGAGGTAATTGATTTTCTGATTTGAACACAACTAAGTAGTTCTGATCTAAAGTCTTCGCTTCTGTACTGACCCCAAAGCCCCCAAGGAAAGTAACAGCACTTAACGCAGATGTTAAAGCAACTGAAATGAGCTTATTTTTCATCATCTTCCTCTTATTATGTATAGAATATTCTAACAACTAAATTGTATAATTTTGCTATCCTTAGGACAACGGGTTTAATTTGTTATAACGTGTAGTTCCATGTAGAAAATATGAATATAGTGACTTTGTTTTTTAAATTGTTTTAAGTAAGTTGTACCCCACCAATCCCCCTGGCTATCTGAGATACGTCCCGTGGTTTTCAGAGACAAAAAAGAAGCTTGGATATTCTCCATGCTTCTTCCTTAGGAACTTATTTATTAGCCTTTTCAAGATGCTTCCAAAACTCTTTTGATATTACCTTGTATCCCTCAAGACTTAAGTGAATATCAGCTGGGTTAGGAATATAAAGTGTTGGATTTTCGGCAATCACATCTGCTGTTGGTACGAAAACATCTCCGTTTGTAACAGTAGCGTTTTCAATCGTTGAATTTAATGCATCCATTAGAGGTAATAGCTGATTTTGTTGAGCCTCAGGAAAATATGGGAATGGATTATAATATCCCATTACATAAACTTCAACATCTGGATTTAACTCATCAATTGTGGATAGAATTACATTCAAATTATACCCAACTTTTCCAACCGCAGCACCAGCTTGTAGCGGACTCACACTTAGTGCACCTAATACATCATTAGCCCCGATATCTAACGTAATCATGTCTGCTTCTTTTATTTCATTTTGTACATTAGGGTTATTTAAAACATCTAACAATAATTGTCCAGAGGTATAACCTAATACGCCAAATTTTTCAAAGTCAACTTCATACTGTGATTGTTCCATACGATCCTTCAGAAAATCAGCATAACCAAGGTTAATCTTACCGTATGGAGTTTGACCCGCTGCTAGAGAATCTCCTAAACTAACATAATCCACATCTATCTTTTTCTCTGCTTTTGCACTACTATACGTTGGAAGTGATAACGCGAGTGCACCAATTAATAGCATACTTGATATTTTTCTAATCATTATAATGACCCCTCTTCAACTAATGGTAATATTTTACTATAAATCTATTATAACTTACTAATCTTCCATAAAATATAAGAAATCATCTACAATATATTACATAAAAAGAGAAAATCCGTGTCCATCAGTTACTCGGCATTTCTATGTAGACGACAGGAACTGTCTAAGACTGAGATAACACCTCCTATTACTCTCAAATTGAAAAATAGTATAAAAAAGAGCCTTTAGATTTATTATAAGACTCGGTTTTTGATGGTGGTCGGATGTCACACTCTTCTGCTATATTTCAAATAACTAGGACTAGATCCCTTCACTTCTACTTATCTATTAACCTTCTTTTCTAGTTGCTCTATTTTTTGTTTTAATTCATTAAGAAGGTTGCCATTTAGCCTGTCATTTTGGATGACAGTTTAACCGTCATTTCAATTAAAAGTTATTAAAAATACATAAGAATTTATAGAAAAAACGGAGAAGTTTAGTGGAAAAAGAGGTTATTTAATAATTATGTAACTTAAAGTAAGGAGTATCATATGGAGAAATTGATGGAGTTAAGAAAAATTTCATTAAATTCCGAAGGACTTTCTTGGAGCGATTCGTTATTTCTTCCAGGTAATAAAGATTGGAACCTAGATTCAAAAAGTTTACTTATTAATATGGATTTTTTGATGATGATGAGGAACCTCAATTAGCAATTGAAAACAATCTAAGTTTTGTATTAAATGTTTCTGAAGTTCAAAGATATTGTTATTAACGCAAAGCAAAAGCGTCCACAAATTGGAGAATATGAACTATTCGAAGCATTTATGTTTTACTATAAAAATGATGCATTTATAAGTTTTGACTAACGAGTTTAGTTGAAGAAGGATTCCCTTAAACTGTGTAGAATTATCTAACGTATGTAAATTTTAGAGGTGTATAAATTTTATGTTAAGTTTCTTATTTGCGTTTATTGAAGAATTATTCGTAGCTATTGGTTATGGATATGGTTTAAATACTAAAAGAATTGACAGTAACATTGAAATGTTAAAACAAGAAGAGTGGTTTAGGAATATATATAAAAATCAGAAGTATCACCGATTATTTTTTGCCAATAAGTACGTTAGGGGCTACTTACAAAGTAAAATTCGTGTTAAAAGAATTATTCATAGTGAGGTAGCACAAAGAAAGTTCGTGCTTTTTCTCGATAAACAAATAAAATGATGATTTCCACATTAAACTAACAACAGGTGGCGTTTCTACAAGAACGCCTTTTTTTATTCAAGTAAAGGTAAAGAAAGAAATTTTATGAATCTGGGAGAATTCTACGTTAAAGTTGCGATTACAAAACTTATAATGGTAAGTGAAAATCTTTGGTTTGGGTATCCGTTGTTCTCATTATTGTTGGAACTTAATTACTTCGGTTTTTAAAATCCTTAAAATAGAAGGTGAAACAAGAGGAGAAATTATAAAAAGGATGATAGTTGTGATGTTAGACGTAGTATCTGACCCGATTTCTAGTGAAGGACTGCGTATTTTATTTGGTTTAATTTTTATTTTAATGGGCTGTCTTTTTATGTTTTTCTAAAACGATTACTTAAAATAATGGTGTAAGAATTCCGAACCTTGCTACAAATCTAGGCAGCACTTTGAAGTTGAGCAAAGAGCATTTTAGTTAAATAACAGTTAGCAGATACTACTAAACAACGGAGTGATTCAAATGGACTACTGGAGATACAATACAATGTGGTTTGAGGATATTCCTGAAAACTTTTATGTTCATATTAATTTTCAAAATGAAAAGGTAACGTTACAACAGATTTCGCAGGATACCGAATATTTAGTTCTCTGGCATCACAAAAAGAGTAAGCTTGGGAATTTTAGTGATTTTCCTAAAGGACTTCGATATTTAGAATTAAATTGGTCTAATATACATGATTTCAATGGAATAGAGAAATTATCAGATTTAAAACGTCTCGATTTACATTACTGTACTAAATTATCGAGTGACGGGGGGGGATCTGGTTTATCGGATACCTTGGAAATCCTAAATGTTAATCAATCAAAGAAATTTGTCCCTGGAGAAGATTTAATGTCACTAAAAAACCTACGAGTTCTCCGTCTTTATTCGTGCGGAAGTATTGATGATTTATCTTTTGTGAATCATTTCCCTAAACTGATCGAATTCTCTCCTTATGGGACAAATATTTTGGACGGCAACTTGCAACCTTTATTGGACCATCCGACAATACGGGTATCTGGTTTCAACAATAAGAGGCATTATAATTACAGTTATGAAAAACTGAAATCATTATTAGAAGAAAAAAATGGAAATAAAGAATATAAATCAATCATTGAAAAAGGAAAATATGCAACATTTAAATTTATTGATTAATATTTTTTGATGTAACCAAGAACGTAATAAAGTGGGACAGCATCCTTATAAATAATCATGTGAATAAACCTACTTAAACTATCGGATGCGATGATCAACAGCGAAATTTAATTTAAGTGGCTTACCTAATATATTAATTAATAAATAAATCTAAACAAAGGAGAATAGTAATGGGAGCTTGGGGTACAGGTTTATGGGAAGATGATTTTTCTTGTGATATTAAAGATGAATGGGAGGAACTAATGGATGAAGGGATTAGTCCAAGGAAGGCAACAAGAATAATTCTTAAATCGTATCAGGAAGAATTATCCGAATACGAGGATGAAGAAGATAGACAGCCGGACGAATCCCTTTTGTATATATCTCTTGCATGTCTTCAAATGAGACATAAAGCTTTAACTAATTCTATTAAAAAGAAAGCTATCTTCCTTATTGAAAAAGGTGCTGATCTTGAACTTTGGGAAGATGGAGATGCTGAAGATTATAAGGAAAGGAAAAAAGTATTAGAAGAGTTTAAACGTAAACTAGTTAATACAAAAAGTAAGCTATTTTAGTTAAACTGGTGCTGAACAGCCACTGATCCTAGAAGGATTAGTGGCTGTTGTTGTTGAAGTAAAGGAGAAAAAGAATTAAATAAGGATATAACTTTTTTCATAGAAGTTTTTGGTTAAATAAGTAACAAAGGAGATTAGTTATGAATATTTACTTAACTATAAATTCTAAAAGGCAATATGAGAGCTTTGTAAAAAGAGTTTTAGACAGTGATACGGTCTGGGGACTAAAAAGTGAAGATGGATGGTGTGTGTGTGAATCGAACGAATATGAAGATACAGTAGTTATGCTTTTTGGGTCAGATGAAGCATAAACGCTTGTTGAATTAACGAGTGTAAGTGTACATAAGCAGCTGTTTTTTTAACTTATGATGAAGGAAATCGTGCAAACCTTCAATTCATTAAAGGGGTGGTGAATGTTTTGCCTATTTTAAAGGAGTTTGAACTTGATTTAGACTACATTGAAGATAATGCTTATATATCTAGATTGATGAGAGAGAATGGTTGGGAGTATTACGAAGCAACTAGATTTGATTATGAAAAGAACTGGAAAGAAAAGAGAATGAAATTAAGAGATGAAATGAGATGTATTGCTTCTCTATACGAAAATTTTTTTAAGAAAACAAAATTTAAAAACGATAAATGTTGGAAAATTACAGTTCAAGGTGTTAAAGAAATATATAACAGTGATATAAAAACTGTTGGAGAAGTGACTGAAGTACAAGTTATATTTGACATCTCCAGTTATTTTCAATTAGAAGAATATGAAAAGAAAAAACTTATTTTGGAGGCTTTAAAAAAAGGTATAGATTTAGTAGTCGAAAAAGAACAATGGGATAAAAATTTATTTGACCAACCTTATCAAGAGATAATTAATATAGATTACATCAATAATTATGTTTGGCAATCTAAGACTAGTCCTTCTAGAAAGTTTATTGCAGAGGTTTTTTGCGAACATAAAATAAACACTTTCGACATTAGTCTAAACATAAAAACACGAAGCGGTGAGGAGATAAAGAGTGTCAAAGTAATTTCTGAGAGACCTAATGAATGGAGCTTTGTTTCACATCTTGGGAGTTTGAAGTGGATTTCCAAGGAAGAAGTTGCACTTATTAATGTTAAAGAAACCAAACAATGGACCGTTAAATTCTAATGTATACCTTTTGATAATAGGTATGGCTAGTAATATTAAATCCTGCTTGGTCGGTCAGCTAAAGGATGCGATGATCCAGGTTATATTTTTCTATATTCTTTTTGACTAACGGTAAAAGGGGGAGAATTATACATAACCTCGTAAATAAGAGATGACATTAATTTGTTGAATAAAAAAGGGTTCTTAATATAAATATCGAAAGCTAATTTGTAATTAAGTATTCATAATAATCCGAAAGTATTATGGAGGAAGAAATGAAAGTAATAAACATGATTAATCCGGGTTCAAAAGTGGCTGGTGTGTCGTTACTCGATTTTAAAAAAACAGAAAAAGCACTTGGTGCTATTTTTCCAGATGAATACAAGGCCCTTTTTTTAGAAACGAATGGAGCAAAATTTGGTGATTGGACTTTGTTCCCTATTCTAACTAATGATCAATCAACATTAACAATTGATATTGTAAAACAAAATCGAGAGAACAGACCGGAAAATGTACCGAGTGATATGATTTGTATCGGTGAAAATATCAATGGTGATAAACTTTGCTACCGCATTAGAAAAAGATTTATGCAGGAACTAATCTTTCTTTGGAATGAAAAAACTGGGATTAGCGATTGTAAAGCATCAACATTAAGCCAATTTATTGATTGGTATGTGCCGAAATTGAATACAATTAAGCCCAAAACAGTTGGTACTTTTACAGTAGAAAGTGGAAAGGTAATCGTTACTGATCCATGTTATCAGGTGGATGAAGAAGAGCTGCAAATTATACTTTCAAATGTGAAAAATGGAAATTGGACGGTATCCATCACTTATACTGATGAAGAAGTGGTTGAAAGTTTACTTGTATTTTATGGAGAAAAGAAACCAAGTGGAAAATGGCATGATTATGATAAACCAATTGCCGTTGACTCTGCACAAGCTGGAATCTTTGATCTTGCAGTATTCGGTAGAGATGAAGCTATCCAATATGAAGTGAAAAATGTTTATGACATAGAGATTGATGAAGTTGGATTAAAATATTATGTTGCATGTTGTGATATGGTAGCTTCAGATGCACAAGGGGGAGTTGTTCCAGGTGGTGCGGTTTCAATGTCTGGTTATGGTGACGGAATGTACGATGTGAAAGTAAAATATAACATTTCTAAAGAGGTTGTTGGATTGATGATTGACTTTGGAGATGAGGAATAATACTTATTACAAAAGGATAGTGTAAAACATTTGTTCTTTTTCAACCAATGGAGGCGATTCTTCAATAATGAAAGATCGCTTTTTTCTTATTCGAGACTAAGGGTGCTTTACTTAAAGAAGAAGCTATACGTCTTTAGGACTCAAAAAACTCCATAAATTAAAAAAGTGGCGTGTCAAAACTGTTGTCAGTTTGCCCGACATTTACATTACCAATTACGTGATATGCACCCCAAAACGGAACGGTTTAAGGAAACGATTCCTGGGGTTTTACTAATAGAAAATCTAAAAATGGGTACTATTCAACCAACGTAACCGTGAATTTTTGGTGACACGCAAAACCGTCCCTCTGCCCCGCTATAATTTGAATATCATCTATATGTACTCCGTAATAATCAGCAATCTTCTTCATAGTCTTTTCCTTTGGAATTCTTGCATCATTCTCGTACCGGTTTACACTATTCGCTCCAATTCCTAACTCTTTTGCGAGTTGCGCTTGTGTAATGTTTCTCATCATCCTGAGTAATCTCAACTTTTCGCCTAATGTATTCACTAAAATATCCCCTTTTAACCTTATACATTATAGACGTCATTCAACGTTAAAAGGTTTCCAAAAAATTCGAAAAATACCCACACAGTAGAATTAGGCATAAGTCTTGTACCATCAAAAAATGGAATTATGTAAAAAAATTTCTATTATTTGTAATAAATTTCTATATAATAAACTTAAGTAGATGCACTTGCATTATAGTGTATAAACGGTGCCATTTTGATAAAAAGACGGAGGGAAAACCAATGGCTAATGAACATGATGTAGTAGTTGAAACAGGTAAACCAAATGAAAAAAAGATAAAAGAAGAAAGAAAAGATGGGGAACCAACTCCGGCTTTTATAGGTGCTTCTTGGGCAGCACTTTTAGTGGGTGTTACGGCTTATCTTATAGGCTTGTTCAATGCAACGATGCAGCTTAACGAAAAAGGGTATTACTTTGCTGTTTTAGTATTCGGACTCTATGCAGCGGTATCTTTACAAAAAGCAGTAAGAGATAAAGAGGAAGGCATACCTGTTACTACTATTTATTATGGTATTAGTTGGCTGGCTCTTATTATATCAATCTCATTAATGGCAATCGGTTTATACAATGCGGGAAGTATTGTTTTAAGCGAGAAGGGATTTTATGCGATGTCATTTGTACTTAGTCTATTTGCAGCCATCACGGTTCAAAAGAATATTAGAGACACACAGAGGGCTAGAGAAAGAGCTTAAGTTATTTCCTTTGAAAATTTAAATTTCAGTGATCTAAAAAAATCAGAAGAAGCCTATTCAACAAGAGTTCGGTATTGTACCGAACTCTTGTCTTTTTTCACCTTAAAATACTCAGTGTTATATTATTCAAGCTGTACTTATCAAGCAACTATAAGAAAGGGCACTAAAAATGGACCTATCTTAATTATAATAGCTGGAACGAGGTCCCTGTCCCTCGATCCGTCTACTAATTAAGTTATATACCACTATCCCAATACATGCCCCAGCACTGTCAATAAACACATCCTTAACTTGTGCACCTCTGCCTGGAACAAATAGTTGATGAAATTCATCCGATATAGCGTAAAGTATACAAATTCCTATAGCGAGTAACATACTCCTCTTCTTCCTTCTGTCTAAAGCATTGATAACTAATACCCCAAGTACTAAATAAACAAAGAAGTGCGCATTTTTCCTAACTATATGATTGTAGTCACTAATATGTAATTTAGAATCAGGTGCAATCTTTTCTACACTTTCAAGTAAAACATCTGTCACACCTCTACTAAGTTTGCTAGACTCAGTAGCAAGTTGTGATGATAGATAAAAGATTAATCCCATCCATAGGATTACAGCTGTCCAAGATATAAACTTCTTCATTACCTTTTAGTTCTCCTTATCCTGATTTCATATGTATCATTTGCTAAGTTCAGCTTATATTAATTTACTAAAACTGTATCTTATCTGGAACAAAGTCCCTGTCCCCTTGTCCCGCTGGCTTCTATTCACTAATTTCTTATTATATTTTTTATATTCTTATATATGTATAGTCTGTTACTTTTTCTTCGATAAAAGTTAAGATCTGCAGGACATTTACTGATTACTATCACTTGCCACGATACGTTATTCGAATCGTCATACGATAGGTAGACAAAAAGAAGAAGAAAAAGAAAAGAAAAAAACAACAATAAATAAACCTCCAACAAAGTATAGAGGTAAATAATCTAGGACAGGAGAGTTTTTAAACTGGGGACCAAAGATAAAGATTAAACATTAGCCTTTAAACAAACTAAACGAATAATCAAAAGTAAAACAATTCCTCTCTGAGGGTAAAAAAATTTTAAAGTCCCCACCCCTTTTTATCCATTTTTCACTATATACAAGTATGAAAGGTTACTAAAATTTTCTTACTAGAAAGGTAGTGTTATGAATGGCAAAGTTTAGAATCGTGAGAACAGATTTTTGGGTGGATCCGATTGTTTCAGAAGAAATGTCTCCAGAGGATAGATATTTCATGCTATATCTTTTGACAAATCCCCTTACAACACAAGTCGGGATTTATAAAGTGACGAAGAAGCAAATCGCCTTTGATACGGGGTATTCGATTGAAAGTGTAGCTGCTTTAATGAATCGTTTTATTCATCATCACAAGGTAATACGCTATAATCCTGAAACTAGAGAGCTAGCGATCAAACACTGGGGGAAATATAACACGATTCATAAAGGTGGAAAGCCTTTTATGGATTGTATTGTGTCCGAACTTAAAGAGGTGGAAGATCTCTCGCTTATTGCCTATGTTACAGAAGGCGTGACGAAGGAAGACATTCGAGCTATTTATTTATCTTTTTGTAATTCTGAAAAAGCAGAAGAAGTAGTAGCAGCTGATGAGTCGTTAACGAATCAACATTCGACCGGTACTCAGATAGAAACAGAATTACCAATTAAGGATAATCTAGAAGTTGATAGCTTTATTGAAGACGATACAAAGGAGATTATTACCTTCTGGGATGAAAATGGGTTTGGTTTATCAAATGTGAATGGGAAACAGCAATTACTGTCGTGGTTAGAAAACTCCAAGTTTAAGAATCCAAAGGGTATAATCCTTAAAGCAATGACCATTGCTTGTTCAAATAATACTAGAAGACTGAATTATGTTGTGGGAATCCTTAAAAACTGGGAAAACTCATCTCTGTTGACGGTAGAAGAAATAGACTCCTATAACGAGGCTATGCAGTCTAATACAAAGGTAAGAGGGAGATTAGAAGATTTTCTAGGAGATAGAGCGACTCCGAAGCATTTTATACTGGATCTAACAGCAGGTGAGGATTTGTGAGTAGGTTTATGGTTATTGAGACAGGGAGTTTAGCCAGAGGCATTGACCTCTGGCTAAAGGAGACTCTACTAAACCGCGATTGACAGAGTGTCCTTCTGGAACAAAGTCCCTGTCCCCTCGTCCCTCCAACTAACCTTCCCTTTAACAAGGAAAGGCATCAATCCTTCTTTGATTAATGCACCGTTATTGAATTTGAATCCACTTTACTACAAAAAGGGGCCTCGAATAGAAAGGATACGAATCGTCTCATTTTTCAACCAATTCCAGCTGCTGCTGCCAAAACTCGCATATAACAGATTCCTAATCCTAATAACGATAAAAACAAGAGTCCGAATCCGAGAAAAATAAGTTTCCATCTTCTTTTTCGAATGTTTGTGATGAGATATATCATAAAATATAGAAACTGAACGGTGCAAAAAATCGGAGAAAGGTAAAAACTTTTGCTGTATATTTCATATAAAATGTTTTGTAATATATTATCTTCCATGTTCCAAATCATCGGGTTTAAGTAATACAGAGATATCAAACTTACGACAGGAAATAGGAACAACCCAATCATGTAAGGAAACAACGAAAACTTATTATTTTTCATGTAGTCACTCCTTTATCTAGTAAATCAATATGCTATTGCTCCATATTAATCAATTCTGCACTTAATATAATAATCCTTTAACTAGTAATACACAGTGGGACTAGGACATATTACTTGAAGCGTGCTAAACATTGATGTGCATAATAAAGACCAATTCTACTAATCTCTAATAAATCCCTTCCAGATAACCTTCTCCTTTACTTAAATAAGAGCAGTCACTATTTTTTCTAAAACAGTAGCTGCTCTTTGGTTTCAATAAGTAAATGAAGACAAAACCAAACCCTTAAGTTCATCAAGGGGATGAGGGGACAGGGACCTCGTACCAGCAGAAGCCAGGAAGCCATAGGGAAGGTTCTCTGGTATTATTTTTTCAGTGGACACAGACCAAAAGAATCATCGTCACTCTGGTCTAAGATTTACTTGGACCTTTGTTTACTTATTGACCTAATAGTAGAAAGAGTAGATTGAAGAATAATAGAGATAGAAAAAGAGCCAGGAGAATCGTCCCCCCTGGCTCCTGGAACAAAGTCCCTGTCCCCTCGTCCCTCCCTCGTCCCACTAATACAAATGACAAGCCACTTGGTGCCCTTTAGCTATCTCTTTTAGCTCTGGCCTAACTTCTCTACAAATATCCATACATTGGGAACATCTTGTGTGAAAGGCACAGCCCTTAGGTGGGTTTTGAGGGCTTGGAACGTCTCCTGTTAATATGATTCTTTCTCTTGTTCCACCGACTCTTGGAACAGGAACGGCCGATAGTAAGGCTTGTGTGTACGGATGTGAAGGTTGGTCATATAAGCTTTTCTTATCTGCTAGTTCAACCATTCTTCCTAGATACATGACCCCAACCCTTGTGCTAAAGTGTTTCACCACACTTAAATCATGAGCAATAAATAAATACGTTAACTTAAACTCTTCTTGAAGATCCTGCATTAAGTTCAGCACCTGGGCTTGGACTGAAACATCAAGTGCTGACACTGGTTCATCTGCAATAATTAGATTGGGTTCTAGCATTAGTGCTCTAGCAATCCCAATTCTTTGCCTTTGACCACCACTGAACTCGTGTGGATAACGATTCATGAATGCTTGGTTTAACCCGACCCTCTGAAGCATCTCGCTTACTCGTTCTTCTCGTTCTTTATTTGTGTAAAGGCTATGAATCTTGTATGGCTCGGTTAAAATATCCCGAATCGACTTTCTAGAATTCAAAGAGGCATATGGATCTTGAAATATCATTTGAATCTCTTTTCGAAACGGACGAAGATCTTTAAATGACATTTTTGTTAGGTCTTTTCCTTTGTACATCACTTCACCCGAAGAGGGCTTTAGCAACTGAAGGACAGTTCTACCTAACGTCGATTTTCCACATCCACTTTCTCCAACCAGTCCTAATGTCTCCCCTTTGATTAATGAAAAAGACACCTCATCGACTGCCTTTACTTGACCTACTGTTCTTTGGATGAGTCCTTTTTTTACTGGAAAGTATTTTTTGAGTTTACGAACTTCTAATAGTTCCTCCATCTGTTAATTCACACCTTCCTCACTGTAAAGCCAACAGCTAGTAAAATGTTCTTCTGAAATTTTTTCTCTCGGAGGCTCTTGTTCATTGCATTTAGCAGTGGCAAACTGGCATCGAGGGGCGAAACGACAGCCTTTTGGCATTTGGTCAGCTAATGGTACCGATCCTGGTATGTCCATCAGCCGCTGTTGTTCATCTGCTAAACTCGGTATGGAGTGCAATAAGCCGACTGTATATGGATGTTTTGTATGATTAAAAATATGTTCTACTGGTCCCTCTTCAACCACTTTTCCAGCATACATCACAATCACTCTGTCACAATTTTCGGCTACTACCCCCAGATCGTGGGTGATTAACATGATCGCCGTATTGAATTCCTGTTGTAATGATTTCATTAGATCAAGAATTTGGGCTTGAATGGTGACATCAAGAGCTGTGGTTGGCTCATCAGCAATTAATAATTTGGGATTACAGGATAAGGCAATGGCAATCATGACCCGCTGCCTCATTCCCCCAGAAAGCTGATGTGGATACTCATTAATAATTTCCTCAGCTCTTGGGATCCCTACCTTTTTTAACATGGAAACTGATTTTTTCCTCGCCTCTGCCTTTGATACTTTTGAATGAGCTAAAATCATTTCATTCATCTGATATCCAATGGTTAATACCGGATTTAAAGATGACATCGGATCCTGGAAAATCATCGAAATCTCTTTCCCTCTGATTTGCCGATATTCACCGTCTGACATCTTAATTAATGATTTTCCATTGTATTCAATTTTAGAATCAGCACCAAGCTTACTGTAATCACTTGGGAGCAGCCCCATGATTGAGAGTGATGTGACACTTTTTCCACAACCAGATTCCCCGACGACACCAAGTGTTTCTCCGGTGTTTACGAGGAAACTTACACCCTTTACAGTTGAAATATAATCCTGATCCTTCTTAAATAAGATTTCAAGATCCTTCACTTCTAAGAGAGCTGTCATGATATCAGTCCTCTCGCTTCACTAAATTTTCGATAAACTCAACTACCTTTTTATCTACATATCCAACGTTTTGGATTCGTTCATCAAAGTTTTCAATTAAATGAAAGGAATGTAATCCTTCAAAAAGCTGTTCATCAGTTGGTTGATCACTGCTTATATAGTCTAATTTTAATAACTGTGAGATGAGCTGATCTTTTAGGGGTCCCTCTATCTTTAAGATATCCTTTGATTCGGATTTTTTAAAATAGAGCTGATGAAGCTCTAGTAATCTAGTAAGTTCACTTACAGGTTCCTGATGATCATCAACGCGTAAATCTATATAGCGATCATCAAATCCACCATATCCACCCTTATCTTTTACAACCAAAAGGGCAGCAGATTGTTTTCCTCGACTATCTCCTCCAGCGTCATCCCCAGCAGACAAAGCTTTTAATAGTCTAGTAGCAAGGTCTCCCGTACTATTTTTGAATGCCTCACTCATGGCAACTACAACCTGATCGTCAACTAGGATATTTCCTTGACAGGCAAAGTTTTCTCCAACAAGCCCACCTGCCCAGCTATAACAATCTTCACCTGTATGTGTGGCCCCATTACCATTTGCATCAACCAATCCAACTTGTCGAGAATTCTTTTTATCATCATGCTCTGTTAAGATACTAAGTGCCTCTTCGGCGCTTTTACCTTCTTCCATCAATTGTAATCCTTTACGTCCATAATCCACATTGACCCAAGATTGTGTAGCAATGGCTCCGACTCCAGCTTTTGCCCATGGAACAAGTGATCCAACAGCTAAAAACTTAGATGCAACAGCTACGCCATGCTCTTTTGTTTCTGGGTCATATCCGACAATTGAAAATGTATTCACATAGTCTCGAGGTATTTTAATTGATTTCATCTATCGCTCATCCTTTCCCATTTATTTTGATTTAGGATCAAATGCATCTCTTAATCCATCTCCCACTAAGTTGAGTGAAAGTACGACAAGGAAAATTGCAAATCCAGGTAAGAGACTTACATGTGGCGCAACACGAATAAACTTTTGTCCTTCACTTAACATAACACCCCACTCTGACATCGGAGGCTGGGCACCTAGACCTAAAAAGCTCATCCCTGAAGCAGCTAAAATCATCCAGCCTACATCAAGACTCGCAGCAACGATTAATGGAGGAAAACAGTGCGGTAAAATATGGTGAACAATAATATGGCCATGACCTGCACCGAGGGCACGTTCTGCCAATACAAATTCCATATTTCGATACATTAAGGCGCTACCTCTCACAATACGTGCATAATAAGGTATTCCTACAATACTTACTGCAATCATCGTATTCATTAACCCAGGTCCTAAAGCAGCAATAATCGCAATAGCTAAAAGGACATATGGAAAGGCCATTAAGATATCCATAAAACGCATAATGACAGTATCAAAGAACCTTTGAAAATATCCTGCAATTAAACCCAATATAGCTCCAAAAAATAGGGCAATTCCAACCGCAATAAAGCCTATAGCAACTGAGACTCTTCCACCCCAAATAAGTCTACTTAATAGATCTCTCCCCAGGTCATCAGTACCGAGTACAGATCCTTCACTTCCAATCGGTTTAAGTCGGTTGGCTAAATCAACTTCCTCTGGATTGGCTAGGGGTAATACTGGGGCTAAAAATAATAAACTAAGAATAATCATTAAAATGATTGTTCCTACTATCGCGGCCCTATCTTTTCGAAACTTTTTAAAAGCGATCTTCCATGGTCCTTCGACCTTCTTCACTTTTTCTATATTGATTCGATTTTCGCCTTTAATTGGAGGCGTTTCATTAAAATTGATATTTGGTTCCATCTTTCTTTCACCACCTACTGATAGGAAATTCGGGGATCAAGTATTGCATATAAAATATCTACAATTAAATTGACGAGAACATATGTCGTTGCCACGAACAAGATCACACCCTGAACGAGTGGAAAATCTCGTGCCATAATTCCATTAATCATAAGCGTTCCAATGCCTGGCCAGGAGAAAATCATTTCTACCAAAACAGCTCCTGCCAATAAAAAACCCACTTGCATCCCTAATACAGTTAACACTGGGATAAATGCATTTTTTAATGCATGAATGTAAATGACTTGTCTTTCATGAATGCCCTTCGATCTGGCAGTTCGAATATAATCCTGTTCAAAAACCTCTAACATACTTGAACGTGTCATCCTTGCAATGATGGCCCCTGCTCCAGCCGATAACGCAAGTGACGGAAGGACAAGATGCTTTAATAGCTCAAATAGTCCTGATCCACCTGGAGAATACATTCCTGAGATTGGCAGGATTTCTAGCTTTAATCCAAATACAATTTGCAGGATGATTCCTAACCAGAATACTGGCAAACAAAAGCCGATCAGAACAAATAGCATTAAACCACGATCTAACCACGAGTATTTTTTATAAGCTGATATGATTCCAACACCAATCCCGATAACAGCTGCAATTAATGCACTAAACAATGTTAAAATGAGAGTTGCACCAAAACGGTCCATTAAAAGAGGTAACACGTCCATTTTCATTTGTAAGGACCTTCCCCAATCACCACTAAACATATTACCAATCCAAGAAAAATATTGAATATGTAATGGCTGATCTAGACCTAATTGCATATTCAACTTATCAATCGATTCTTGAGTTGCTTTTGGTCCTAACATGATTTTCGCTGGATCTCCTGGAGATAAATGCATGATAGCAAAAACAAGAATGGTAACACCAAATAAAACTGGAATTAGCCCACCTATTCTTCGTAGTATATAAGACGCCACCTAAGAGCCACCTCTTTCAATCAAAAAAATGGTAAAGAGGAGATTTCTCCCCTCTCTACTGCTCATTTACCTAATCTAACGTGACTGAAGAAAAACGGAACACACCAGTTGGATGTAGTTTGAAATTCTTCACTGAACTATTTGCGACAACAATTTGTTTCTCATGATCAATGATGACCCATGGAGCATCTTCCATGATAAGCTCTTGAGCTTCTTCATACATAGCTGTACGTTGACCCTTGTCTTTCGTAATACGAGCTTCCTTTAATAACTCATCTACTCTATCGTTTTGGTAGTATGCATCATTAAATCCATTTGTTGGCCATTGTTCGCCGCTAAGAAGGATATATAAGAAGTTATCAGGATCACCGTTATCTCCAATCCAAGACATTTGGTGCATATCCATGTCATTATCTTCTTGTGGAACAAAGACCTTATCTAAATAAGCTCCCCATTCTAATGTTTGTATTTCTACATTAATCCCTACTTTTGCAAGATCTGACTGAATAGCAGCTGCCATGGCTTGTGGCTGTTGCATACCTGAACCGGATTCAGGCACCCAATATGTCACATCAAATCCATCAGCGTAACCAGCTTCAGCGAGTAACTCTTTTGCCTTCTCAGGATTATATGGATAATTCTTTACGTCCGGGTTATGTCCCCAAACAGTTGGTGGAACCGGGCTGTTTGCCAATTCACCTGTTCCTTGTAGGATTCCGTCAACAATCGCTTCTTTATTAATCGCGTAGTTTACAGCTTGACGAACTTTCACGTTATTAAATGGTTCTTTTTGAGTGTTTAGTGCAGTCCACCAAACATGCATCCCTGCTTGTTCAATCACTTGAAGATTACTGTCTCCTCGAAGACGTTCAAGATCATCTGGTGGTATATTTACAATCAAGTCAATATTTCCAGATTCTAGTTCAGCTAAACGAGTTTGTGCTTCAGTGATAGGTTTAAAGATTAGCTGATCAATGGATGGAGCTCCACCAAAATAATCCTCATTCTTTTCCAATACTACTTCAACACCCTTATTCCAGCTTACAAACTTAAAAGGTCCAGTTCCGACTGGATTCATTGTAAAATCAGAACTGTGTTTTTCTAGTGCAGTTGGACTAACAATACTAGCCGCATGCATCGCCATATTACTTAAAAATGGAGCAAAAGGTTCTTTAAGAGTAATTTTGACAGTAAACTCATCAACTACTTCTACTTTTTCTACAGGACCAAATGTAAAATCAGCATAAGCGAATGTTCCTGTATCATGATAAGGATGATTAGAATCTGTTTGACGCTCAATACTAAACTTCACAGCTTCCGCATTGAATGGAGTGCCATCATGGAATTTTACATCCTGTCTAAGATGGAATGTATATTCTTTACCATCTTCAGAAATATCCCATTTCTCGGCTAAATCTGGTTCAAGCTCTGTGCTTTCATCTTTAAATTTAACAAGTTGATCATAAAGCTCCATTGCAGCTCTACTAGAATTATAATCTGATAGCTGATGAGCATCTAACGTCGTCGGCTCAGCTTCAAGCCCTACAACAAGGGTTCCATCTGAACCTGCCTTATCAGAAGTTTGTGAAGAACACGCACTTACCAATAATGAACATGATAATAACAGGGCAAGCCATAACTTATTCTTTCTTTTCATCCAATCTTTCCCCCTTTACCTTTTTACGAGTACAAGTTAAGTATAAAAAAATCAGAAGGATATTTTTTCAATATCTTTCTGACTTTTTTAAATATTGTTACTTTTTAGTTTAATTAACTTAATACATGCAATAATGACTAGAAAGAAAGAGAGCATACCTATTATACTTCCAAGATAAAAATAAATGGAAAGGATGGTTGCTCCCTTCTTGTAAATGAAAGCGGTAAATATAAATAAGAAGCACAGAATCGCAACTTGAATCATCTTATGTCTACTTGTATTAAGTTTTAATTTAGTTATAAACTCAAACTCTCTGAATGAGATTACGGTAGAAAGGATGGTTAATAGATACAACATCACAATAATCAGATGAAAGACGAAAGGAGATGATTGTTTTTTAATCAATAATAACAAAAGCTCGTTAAGATGCTCCGTTGTTAAATTTTGTGTCATAGCAAAAATGGTCATCGTAGAAAAAGCCAGGATCATGGTCGCAATGATGAGAATACACACAAAAAGCTTGCGTATTCCTGTCCAGGCATCTGAACCACCATACTTCCGAAAAAGGGGGAGTAATAAAAAAAATTTACTGCTAAAGATGAAGATTGCCACAACAAAATAAATGAGGTGATGTTCTTGATTAATATGTAAAACTTTCGGATGGTAGTGTAATAGATTATGATAGACCGTTTCAATTCCTTCCTGTAGATAAATATAGGTAGGTAAGAACTGAGCTAGTACAAAGATCAATGTAATATTTACTACTATGATGAAGTTCAACACTTTTTTAGAAGGATTCAACCCAATCAAAACACTTACCATCACAATAAAATGGAGCAGAAATGAAGTTAGTCTACTCATATGGAAGCCGACTTCAAGGACAATCGTTCCAATGAACATATTTAGAATAAGGATCTCCAAAAGCCATATAAAGAAAATAACACTCCTATATGAATTTAACTTTGGTGTGAGTGAAGGCTCATATTTTAATAATGGCATTAACAGGATAAAGGAAGTTAATAGGGCAGCAACTACAAGTATTCCAGCTAATGCACCATAACGAAAGATAATTTCTCCTGCTAGAAATACGATACTTACTGAGAGCCAGGTACCTATTAAAATCGTTAAACTTAAAGATTTACTTTCTACCATAGTTCGTCTCCTACTAACTTGCTGAATTCCGATACCTTAATGGGGAAAATTGGGTGATCTTCTTAAAAGAAGTACTAAAGTAGTGTTGACTATTAAACCCACATTCCTCTGCTACACGTTGAATTGACCAGTTCTTTTTCTTAAGTAAGAGTTGTTTAGCCATCTCAATTCGGTGCTGTAATAAATAATCAGAAAAAGGAATGCCCACTTCCTCACTGAATAAACGGCTAAAATAATTGGCATTAATGTGAAGTTCTCTAGAAATATCTGATAGCTTTATTGGTTCTTGGTAACGTTCCTGAACAATTTTGATGGCTTGTTGAATAACTTCAGAGTCGATTCCATGTTCTGGATATTTATTAACATATCCATTTAAAACGTTCTTAAATTCACTTTCAATGATGGGCTTTACCAAGTAGTCCAAAGCCTTTAAATACATAGACTGCTTTGCATACTCAAATTCCTGAAAAGCAGAAACAACAATGAAATCCATACTTGGCATAAGTTCCTTCATTTCTGCAGCAATATCAAGACCATTTTTTCCAGATAACATAATATCAATAAAGGCCAGATGATACGTTATTCCTTCCTTTTTCATTTGCTTAATAAATGTTAAAGCTTCTGAGCCATTTCGTTTCTTCTCGATCTGCCATTTAGGAAAGTGATCATGAATTAATAACTCCAATTGGTCAAGCTCAATTGGCTCATCGTCTACTAACAAAACATTCATTTTATCCACTCCTATTATTGAAGATTCTGATAGGTTAATGGCCAGTTAACAATAATGACTCCACCACTATTCTGTTTCGTTACATCTTGAATGGTGATCGATGACTTATTACCAAATAATAACTCAAGCCTTCTTTTTACATTTATTAGTCCTATTCCTGATTCCTTTGATAGAAAAGGATCCCCTTGGAAACCAGGTCCATTATCTTGAACAACCATCTGAATCACATCGTGATCGACAATTTGAATGGTGATTTGGAGAAGAGCATCTCCCTCAATCATTTCAATTCCATGCTTGAAGGAATTTTCAACCAATGTTTGGAGTAAATAAGGTACTGTAAGAGCTTTGTTTACCACTTCATTTACATCCCAAATGACCTCAAGTCGATACCCGAATCGAAGCATTTGAATCTCAAGATAATGCTGGGTGTGCGAAATTTCTTCTTCTAAGAGAATCAATGCGTCCTTTTCTTGATATTTAGAACGAATATACAGAACCATATGTTCAAAGGATTGAGAGAGAATGTCATATTTTTTTAATCGAACTAGTCCATAAAGTGAGTTTAATGAATTAAATAAAAAATGAGGTTGTATTTGTTGATTAAGTTGAATAAATCTACTTTTTTCAAGCTCTTTTTCAAGAGTAATTTGTCGGTTTTCAACGCGTAACAAGTAAGTCTGTTTTTCAAGCATATTATAAAACACTAGCGCTAATAACCCAGCAACAGGTCCGATAATACTAATAAGAAGAATAAGAAAAAAAATCTCATATGATAGCATTTCTTCACCGATTAGTCCGACATTTTATAAGGAGAATTTATTTGATTTAAAAAAGGAGAGTATGTAGTACCTGGATAATAATTAAAGTTTTGGAATTTTCTGTTATAGTGATTTTAGCATGAAAGGAATTGGTAGTAAATAACAATGTTGGTACGAGGGTGGTACGAGGGGACAGGGACCTTGTACCAGTGGTTACTTTTGTCGACATCGCTTCACTCCTTTTCTCATCAAAGTCATAAACGTTGCTACTTAGCTCGATATATAACACTTTTTGATATCCCAGTAATCCTTGAAATCTGTCCCAAGGAAACTCCTTTAATTTCTTTTACCTTAGAAAGAATGACATCTCTTTGGTCCCGGTCCATCTGTTGAAGCATGCTACTACTCTCTATACCTAGAGAAAATAGATAATCCCTTACCTCCAAGTCAGAAAGTTTCACTTCATATTCTAGACATTTATCGGCATTACTTTCTTCCATGTATTCCTTAAACGAATAGATCGCCACCTTACGATCCTCTGATAGCAAACGAAGTCCCCGGTCAATATCTACTATACTGACATGTTGAACATATTCATGAATACTTGTCCACCTACTATCCCAAACGGATTGAACGATCCCCGCCTTTAAAGGATTGTGATGAATATATCGGAGAACCGTCAAAAAGTACCTCTTGTTTTCTACATTTTCACTCTTATAACGTTCCTGAAACAAATGCCCACACCGTTCATACTTCCAATTGTACCAATAGACATAGCTTGAGCAAATTCTCATCATCACTTTGGATATCGATTCTTCACCCTCTTTTAATAAAAGATGAACATGATTATCCATCAAACAATAACCATACAGTTCAAACCCACTAATTCTCTTATACTTTACAAGAATCTCTAGGAACTGATCTTTATCTTCTTCATCCTCAAAAATCACTTGTCTATTAATACCTCTCATAATAATGTGGTAAACCCCACTCCTGCTGGGTTTCCTTGCTTTTCTTGGCAAACATCTATCACCTCCAATTACATCATAAAAAAACAATGCTAGTAATGAGAATCATATAAACTATTGTCCTTGGAATTTGGTTAAGCTTAGGGAAGGATAAAAATATGAAGGAATACTAGAAGATTAAAAGAGTTGAAATTTCGAGGTTAGAATTTCATATTCTACAAAGAATGGGAACATCCCTTCTTTATATTAGCAAAATTTTTCCGTATCTTTACTAATATATAGTAAGACAGGAACCTTAATTTAATCTCACCTTTTAAATTAACTGGAAAAATTATCAAGGTGGTATGAAGTCCCTGTCCCCTCGTAACTCCCTCATAACTATTACATCATTCTCCCAAGAGGCCCCTGTTCATCAATAATATCCTCAATATCATAAACAGATATTGGAAACATCGGAAACCCAAATACATACGGTGTGAGATCATATAACTGAAAATATATAACAAGGACTTTATCTGCAATGTAAAAGTCTTGATCCGGTTGAATTGAAGTGAAGCCGTTAAGGACTGGAATACTGCGCTCCTTTATTTGCTTATCAATTATCGTTGAAAGTCTTTTAACATAATCACTTCCAGGCTTGAATAAGTCTTTCAATGTACAAAGCCTTCCTTTCTGCAGGTCAAATGTTAATGACTTTATATACGTCATACCATGGGCCGCCTGATGGTGATACGTATAATTAGAGAGTGATAAACTGAGAACTTGACGTTGGTTATTTTTTAGTTCATATAACCCAATCATCTCCTCTAGCGTTGTCGGCATATTTCCGATTTGCATATTGATGAGATTCTGGGTTTGATACACAATGGTTCGATTAATCAATATTTCCAAATCTTTATTTTTCATGTTAAAAACTTTCGGATAAAAAACTGTTTTGCTCGGTCCACTGCTTATTTTAGCAGTTTTAATACTTACCGGAAACGTATTGGGCATCATAGTTCATCCTCTGATATTTTTTAGTTCATTGTATTCAGGGATTAGGTATTTGTGCTAGTTTGCTTAAATGATCAGGGTCTAAGTTCAGGCACTTGGTCCCCGTTTATTCTTTTCTAGTACCTATCGGGTGATTATTAGGTCGGAAACAGAGTAACGGTTCTCACGCTTTTTCCGACACCTCTAAAATTCACGCCGCATGTGATAACCATTCTCTCAAGTCCCAGGATTTTGTTTTAAAGTAGGTAAAGGATAAATATCAAGTAATAATAGGAGAGTAAAAGAGTTGAAATTAAGAGGTTTGCATTTATATTCTTCAAGGATTTGGAACATCCCTTCTTTATATTAACAAAAGATTTTTCGTATCTTTACTAATATAAAGAAGGAACTTTAATTTACTCAAACCTGTTGGATCAGCTTACATAATCTTAAGCTGGAACGAAGTCCCTGTCCCCTCGTCCCACCACCTACCAAATCAACAAAGCCACAATAGTAGAAACAACTAACCCCGCCATAACCGGCCAGAAGTTTTTCCGTACAAGGTCCATGACTGGTACCCCACATAGGCCAGCTACAGCTACAAGGGATGACCAGGCTATAATGGTTCCTCCACCTGTCCAGATCGATCCCATTTGACCGATGGCTGCAAGAGTCGATGGGTCAATTTGGTTGGAGGCAAGCGCACCTGATAACGCACCTGTTAATGGTAAGCCCGAAAAACCTGATCCGTCCAAGCCTGTGATAATCCCGATAATGAGTATTCCAAAGGCAGACAGTACGACATTTTCCGGAATAACAGTTTGTGCGGATTGAACGAGATCGAATAGGAAAGCTGGTGCAGCTTGATCTCCTAGTGACAGGATGCTTCCCGCAAAGTCTCCACTTCCTAAGAAGAAGAATCCCGCAATTGGAATAACGGGGCCCATCGCTTTAAAGGCAAATACAAAGCCTTGTGTAATATGTTCACTAATTCGGTCAAGTGCTTGCACTTTGCCGTAAGAAAGTGTGGCAAAACTTAAGAGCAAGACGGCAACTCCACCAATGAAAGCAGCTCCGTCACCACCTTCAAAGCCCCCCATTCTTCCGCCACTTACTTTCGTGTAAATCATGTAGATCATGACACCTAGCATGGAAAGCGGCACCAATACAGCAAACACTTTACTCCACTTCGGTTTTGTAATCTCTTTCCCTTCATGTGTTTCACTTGAACCTTGCAGTGCTTTTAATTCAGTATCGATAATTGGATCATCTGACTTCCTTATATTTTTTCTAATGCCTAAATAGGCGAGCGTTATTGCTGTTACACCCGCAACTAGGGAAAGTACTAATGCTTTATCTGCAACCAACCCCGCATCGATACCTGCTGCTTTCGCACTTAGTCCTGGAGCTACTTGCATCACATAGTCTGATGAAAGTGCCATCCCTTGCCCCGCTAGTGCTACTGCCATTGCAGCACCCATTAATGGTAAACCGGCTCTTACTGCGGCCGGAACTAATAAAGCACATATCAATGGTACCGCTGGTGTCGGCCAGAAAAATAACGAAATAACAAACGTGACCCCAATGAGGACTAAAAAGGCAATATGACCATTCGTCATAACCTTTTGGATAGGAGAAATCATTTGCCGATCTGCCCCTAAATCCCTAAGTGAATTTAGTAATGCGACCATAAAGGTAATAATAAGAAAGATACTAAACAATTCTTTGGCTGCCGTTAAGTTGGCATTAAACACAGAAGTGAATCCACTAATCACACTTCCTTGATATACCCACGCAACTAGGAAGGTTCCTAATAAGGTAGGCAAGACGACTCCCTTTCTAAAAGTCATTGTTAAGATAACAGCCAAAGTGACTAAAGCATACAACCAATGTGCTGCTGTTAACTCCATATATATAATCCTCCTTTTGAGAGTTACTCCCAGGGTAAAATTATCATATGTACAGCAGCCTAATTTGGTGAAATGGTACTCTTTTTTAAAGTTCGCTAATTTATGCAGGTAACAAAAAATAAGAGTGCACCCAATGAACGTCTAACTATTGGGTGCACTTCATAGGACTGTCTCTCTATGGAAAGAAATTAAAACTACTGTTGATAGCCGTTACGCCCTGTACAAGGTCCCTGTCACCTTGACATCAACCGTCTTCATCTTCTATTAAAACAAGGTGATTCTGGACCTTTCCCTGAATTGATAACTGAATATATTATTTACTTAAACTAAAAAAAAGGTGAATCTGATTGCAAATATAGTCTATATCTTTTTCAGGTATGTTAAAAAATAGAGGTAGTCTAATTAACCTCTCACTTTCTTTTGTAGTGTAAACGTCTTTTCCATAAAAAGTGCTGTGCTTTTCACCAGCTTCCGAGTTATGAAGTGGTACATAATGGAAAGCACTTGTGATTTTTCTTTCCTTTAGATATTGAATGAGAGAAGTTCTTTCTTCTACATCTTTAACCTTGATATAAAACATGTGAGCATTATGAGAACATGTTTCAGGTATGTAGGGTAGGACAATTTTATTATTATTTTCAAGCGGCTTCAATAATTTATAGTAGCGATTCCAAGACTTAAGTCTATTTGTATTAATTTCTTCGGAAAGTTCTAATTGTGCAAACAGATAAGCAGCATTCAACTCACTAGGCAAATATGAGGAACCAATGTCCACCCATGTGTATTTATCGACTTGACCCTGTAGAAATCGAGAACGGTTTGTCCCTTTTTCACGAATAATTTCTGCCCGGTCTATAAAAGTTGAATCGTTTATTAATAAAGCACCACCTTCTCCACTTGAGTAATTCTTTGTCTCATGAAAGCTATAACATCCCAAATGCCCAATAGTTCCTAGTGCTCTACCATTGTATAGACTCATGACACCCTGTGCCGCGTCTTCAATGACAAGTAGATTATGTTCTAAAGCAATCTTCATAATTGTGTCCATCTCACATGCAACTCCGGCATAGTGAACTGGAACAATTGCCTTTGTTCTTTCGGTAATTGCTGCTTCAATTAGGGTTTCATCGATATTCATTGTGTCCGGTCGAATATCAACAAATACAATCTTAGCCCCTCTTAACACAAAAGCATTAGCTGTTGAAACAAAGGTATAGGAGGGCATTATAACTTCGTCTCCCTCTTTTAAATCTAGAAGAATTGCGGCCATTTCCAATGCATGGGTACAAGATGTTGTCAATAACACCTTTGGAGAATTAAAGTGCTTTTCTATCCACCTGCTACATTGGTGTGTAAAAGGTCCATCACCTGAAAGTCTTTTTCCTTCTATAACTTGTTTAATATATTCATTTTCACGACCAGTGACGGGAGGAATATTAAAAGGAATCAAGTTGATCACTTCCTTATAATGATTTGCTTGTAACAATTATTCCTAAAACAATAAAGCTTAATCCAATAATTTTATAACTAGAAACCGGCTCTTTAAAAATAAAAATAGACAATATAAATACGAGCACAAATGCGAGACTCATAAAAGGATAGGCGTAGCTTAACTGAAACTTTGTCATTGCTAATATCCAAAAAATTGATGCCACAAAAGCAGAAAGGAATCCAGAAATAATAAATGGATCCAGGAACAACTTAGCTATAAATAAAATTTTTTCGGAGATTTCAACAGGTAGTGCACCATATTTAGTTATTCTCCACTTCAAAACAATCTGTCCATAAACTGTAAAAAAAATGGTTCCAGCAATGTATAAGTACCCCATTTATCTACTCCTCTTGTTTAGTATATTTATGATATACTTCAACAACCTTATTAAATTTAAAGCCAAGGGAAATGTATAAATTAATGACAGGTATGTTGGAAGCTGAAACAGAACTGCTAACATCGTGATATCCATCTTGAAACATTTGCTCAATGGCAGTGGCCCAGAAGTATTTTGCTAATCCTTTTCCTCGGAATTTTTCATCTAATGCATGAAGTAAAATTTTATTGTTGTCAGAGCAAAAGAAGCCCGCTATTTCATCATTAAACATTAATGCAATCGCTTTTCCACTTGAGTGTAGTTGCTCAAGCCAAGACGCATATCTTTGATCACCTAATGAACTAGATAGAAAGAAATCTTTGTGGAATCGTCCATGTTCAAACGTCCCACCCATACATATCTCCATTAACTTATTAAGCGGCGGCTTATAATTCAACTTTACATGTTCATTATAATGGAATACAAAATGGTCCCTTTTGCAAAAGGGTTCTAAAAGAGTATCCGCATAGTAAAAATCATGTTTATGAAGAAGCCTTTTATCAACCATTGGATCAACTTTAAGAGTAAAATGACCATGATAGTCCTTGATTTGATTTAGGGTTTCTTCACTATAACGCTGTACCTCATAGGTTGGCATTCCAAAAACCTTTTTGTCCCAAGGGGTTTCTATAATATAGTTTGATTTATTCATTATTTTTCACCATTCTGAACGGTATTGTTACTATTTTGATGTACATCTTTAGTAGATTTAATTGTGTCTTTAACAATGTAGATGGGACGTTTTTTCACTTCATCAAAGGCCTTTCCAAGATATATTCCAATAATACCTAGCACAAAGATGATTAACCCCGACAAAAACCAAATTGATACAATCAAACTTGGCCAACCTTGAATTGCTTTTATACCCATTAAATCTCTTATGACAATATACAAAGCGTATATAAAGGAAAAAAACGAAATCATAAATCCTGCTCCAACAGTAAGTCGAAGTGGTTTATCAGAAAAGGCTATCATTACATTAAAAGCAAGTTTTAATAATTTTTTTAGGGAATATGACGAATTCCCCTCTATTCTCAGACTATGTTGAATATCAATGGTAGTAGATTTAAAACCGACCCATTTAACCATAGTAGGAAAAAAGCGTAAATTCTCACGCATGCTCAGCAATGCAGATATTACCTTCGTATGGTAAATTCCAAAATTCGCCACTGTTCCATCTTGTTCTGTTTCGGTTAAGTAACTAAACACTTTATAAAATAATTTGGATGACAACTTTTTGAAAATAGTATCGTTTCGATTTGCCCTTCTTCCTAAAACAATATCAAACCCTTCTTTTGCCTGAGTGTATAGTTTTTCAATTTCTTCTGGCTGATCTTGTAAATCACAGTCCATTACAACAATCCAGTCCCCACTCGAATAATCAAGTCCTGCTGTTATTGCATAATGTTGTCCAAAATTTCTTGAAAGGTTTATACCCACAACTCTATCATCTTTTTTGACAAGTTGTTCAATCTTATCCCAAGAGTGATCGGGGCTAGCATCATTTACGAAGATCATCTCAAAATCTGTAGTAATTTGCTTTAAAGAGTCGGTTAACCTTCGATGTAACTCCTCTAAACATGATACACATCCATAGACTGGTACTACGACAGAAATTCGTTCATTATTTTTCATTTCTTAAATACCACTCCACTGTTTTGTATATTCCAGTTTCAAAATTCTCTTCTGCTGTCCATCCAATTTGCTTTTCTATTTTTGTTGCATCTATTGCATACCGACGATCATGGCCAGGACGGTCATTTACAAACCGAATCAAGTCTTTAAAACTTGAGTATGAGGAGTTGACTAATTTCTCAGGAATCATTTCATCTAATATAGAACATATTTTATTTACTATATAGATATTTTCCTTTTCATTTCTACCACCAATATTATATGTTTCTCCTGCGGTTCCCTTATGAAAGGCAAGGTCAATGCCAATACAATGATCTCTTACATATAGCCAATCTCTAACGTTTTTACCATCACCGTATACAGGAATATATTCTAGGTTCCTAGCTCTTCTAATAATAGTAGGTATTAGTTTCTCTTTGTGCTGTTTAGGCCCGTAATTATTAGAACAATTAGTAGTAACCACATTTAATCCATATGTATGATAATAGCTTCTTACCAGGAAATCCGAACTTGCCTTACTCGCACTATAAGGACTATTAGGCGCATAAGGTGTTTCCTCTGTAAATAGACCCGTTTCCCCTAAGGTACCATAAACTTCATCTGTTGAAATATGATGGAATCTGCTTGAAGCATATTCAAGTTTATATTCACCTTGTGTGTCCATCCAGTAATTCTTTACGGCATTAAGTAGTGTAAATGTCCCATTCACATTGGTTTTAATAAACACTTCTGGTCCAGAAATCGAATTATCCACATGGGATTCAGCAGCAAAATGTATCACATCGGTAACGTTATATTTAAAAAGAATCTCTCTTATTAACTCACGATCACAGATATCTCCCTTAATAAAGTAATAGTTGGGGTTTTCCTCAACTTCCTTGAGATTGTGCAGATTTCCTGCATACGTAAGAGAATCTAAATTAATGATTTGATAATTAGTGTATTTCTCAAGCATATATATAATGAAATTAGATCCTATAAATCCGGCTCCACCTGTAACAAGTATTGTTTTTCTCATTTTGTTATTAATTCATTCCTTATACTATTTTCAATTTCATGTCCAAAAGAATAAAAATCCCTTGAGGCAATATCTACTAAATACTTACCATATTCGTTTTTAAGCAATGGTTCAGCTAATTTCAACAATTGCTGCTTTGATATATAGCCCATATAATAGGAAATCTCCTCAAGGCAGGCAACTTTAAAGCCTTGTCGATTTTCTATTGTTTGAATAAAATGTGATGCTTCTAATAGTGATTCATGTGTTCCGGTATCAAGCCAAGCAAAGCCACGGCCTAACAGTTCCACGTTTAATTGTCCCATTTCTAAATAAGCCTTATTTATATCAGTTATTTCAAGTTCACCCCGTTCAGAGGGGGAAATCCTTTTCGCAATTTCAACTACCTTAGTATCATAGCAGTATAAACCTGTAACAGCATAATTTGATTTTGGATGCTCAGGCTTTTCTTCGATAGATTTAGCTTTTTGATTTTCATCAAATTCTACCACACCAAAGCGCTCGGGATCTTTAACCCTGTATCCGAAAATCGTTGCTCCTTGAGTACGCTGAGCTACTTTCCTTAATAGTGTTGTAAATCCATGACCATAGAAAATATTATCCCCTAATATGAGTGCAACACTATCCATTCCTATGAATTTTTCTCCAATAATGAATGCCTCAGCAAGTCCATTAGGATGGGATTGTATCGCATAAGAAAGTTGAAGTCCGATATCTTCACCACTACCAAGTAGTTGCTCAAATTTATGAGTGTCTTCCGGGGTTGAAATGATTAATATTTCTTGAATCCCTGCTAACATTAAGATTGATAAGGGATAATAAATCATTGGTTTATCATAAACAGGAAGCAACTGTTTAGAAATGCTTTTTGTAATAGGATAGAGGCGGGTACCACTTCCGCCTGCTAGAATAATCCCCTTCATTTTATCTACTCCCAACATCATTTCTAAAATTAAATTTTATTTATTTTCGATAAGAACATCGTAATATTGATTTGAATGGATAATGTTATATTGGTTATTAATAAACTGATTTAACACATTATCTTTTTGATAAGTAATAGGAAGGAAGTCCTCCGCAATCATAAACTTCATTCTAAAAACTACTTCAGGCTTGGGGTAATCATAAAAATAATCAGAGTATACGGAAAAGTCTTTCGTATAGGTGAACACCCAAAGTGTATTCCCCGCAGGTTTTGAAGTGCTAAATAAATAACCCCCAGGAATATGACTGTAGAAGAATATACTTTTGTGTTTGGAAAAAGAAAGAATATCTGTACTAAATGTTTGTAAGAAATCCCTTTTTTCTTTGGTTGTGTATAAACCTTTATAAGGGCCAAATTCTACTTTAGCTGTTAGCTCCTTTATAGGTTCATCTCTATAAACACTATTCTGCATAAAGATTAATAAAACAATTATTATAGATGGTAATAGGATAGAGAGCCATTGTTTTGATTGAATAGCAGTCTTCCTATTATGAATGAGATGGACGATAATATACGACAACGCTAGACTGGCAGGGAAAAATCCTAGTCCTGCTGCGTAAAAACCATTGCTGCTGGACCAAATAAAGGTTAGACCAGCAAATAAAGAAGGAATGAATATTAGAATAAACAACTTTCTGACTACTTTATCTCTAAAATGCAACAAAAATAGTAATGGAAAAAAGACGATATAATTATTAATAAACTTTAGTGATTGTTGAATATCTAATTTGGCCGAATAATCATATGCTAGAATAGGCAAAAGCAGTAAAGACCAACTGTAAAGATCACTCTTTTTATAGTTAAGAAAAGTAACTAAAATAACAACTAATAATGCCAGTATTTTATTAGGAAATAAACTATACCAATTTAATAATTCATTAAAAATCTTCTGGAGGTCTCCACCTTGAGCCCCAACATAATTAATGTTTTGAATAAAGTAGGAAATATCTTCGATACCAGACTTAACTAAAACAAGAAAAATAGGAGAAGCAGCTAACATACTCCCAAGCAGAAAAAGAAACCATCTTTTTAGTGAATCAGTCTTTATTAAAGTGGTAAAAAGTAATATAGAATACATCAAATATGGAATAATGATGGTTGGGTATGAAATTACCGAAAAACCAAATGTTATTCCTGCTATAAAAAATATAGTGTTCTTTCTATTGTTTAGGCTTAAAGAATAATAGACAAGAAAGAGGCTTACTGTGAAAAGGCCGTATCCTAAGGTGTTATAGGAGAGTGCAGGGATATTGTTTGGTATAAAAACTAAACAAGAAAATGCAATTAGAAAAGCTGAATAGTAAGGAATGCCCCTTTTTAATACAATAAAAATAACTATTGAAACCATTATGAAGAAAACAAAGAAAAGAAATCGATTAAATAAGATTACACTATCTGTTCCATCGTTTAGTATAAAAAACATCTTAAAAATAGGATACAAAAGAAAACTAGGAAACTGCAGTATATTTAGCTCACCAGTAAAGGGAGCTTTTCCTAGATAAAATTCATAAGGTATACCACTATAAAAAGCTTCGTCTGTAAGGTCAACACCATAATATAATCTTTTGAATGTAATATATATAGTAAAGCAAAGGATAGATATGGATGTTGTTTTTACCCAGAACAGACTATTACGATATTTATCCACTTAAGTTAGTCCTTTCAAATATTGTGTGCCAAATTTTTTCATGGAAATACAGTTTATTAATTACATGATCAGAATCAATGTTAACTCATTCTCATTGTTAACCAATTAAATACATTGGTATTATCCTCATTAAACGTATTTTTTACAATACCTTTTTGATTTTATTTGTAATTTTATTTTAAAATAAGGATGTAACTTAGATTTTGTCACACTTTTTACAAATAAGGCCATTTTGTTTAATCTTAATCTAAAGTAGGCTCTATGCTTTAAGAACCACACCTCTACTGATGCCTGTAATTCTGGAGATTTGTCTTGTGGATAATCCTTGTTCTATTAAGGTTTCCAAGTGATCATTCCCCTGGGGTTCAAGTAATAATAAAAAGAAAATGGAATTAATCAGTTCTAACCAAAATGTGATGAGTTCGTTATTAACTGCTATAATAATAATCATTTTGACTTCTTGGACAAAGTCCCTTGTCCCGATTGTTGAAAAGTCGCTATAATGTCAACCCCCTTTTCAACTCTGTCTTCCTTGATTCAAGTGTTAATCAACATGGGAGGAATTTGAGGCTGCATTAGAACACAAACCTAAGAAAACGTCTAAAGGTAGACAAAAAATACCCAAAAAGACAAAGATATTAAACTATGGATCCGTAGCCCTATTCGCTGAGAAAAAGAAAAAACGCATCAAGAGAAAAATTAAGTAAGAACAATATACAAAAATCGGGAACAAAAGACACCCATATTATGGTTGTCGTTTTTGTTCCCAGAGGAAAAAAGCGTAAAAATTTTACTTATTTACAAGTTATTTTACAGTTATGCAAAGCTAGTGAATCAAAGTCCCTATCCCCTCATACCACTCTATATAGACACCTTTCTTGTCTTATTTAGCTTTCCCAATGCTTCGATACTATCCTAGCTCAGGAATCTCGGCCTCCTGAACCTCGAAAAAAGAATTTCCCATCCGGCCTGTTTCTAGGCGTAATGTTCATAATAAAATAGCCAATAATTAAAATTAAAATTACGAGAGAATAAAGAAAGGTATTCATCGGATTATAATGGTCCACTATAATCAATCGTACCATGGCCGTAATCCCAATATACAAGAAATAGCGCATTGGAAAATGGTAGTCTTCCTTAAAATACTTTACGATCATAGCAATAAACTCAAAATACAAAAAGAAAACGAGTATATGCTCTAAAAAGAGGCGATAATCCTTACTATCAGAAAACAGTACCCCTACAATAATAATGAGCTCTTTGATTAATAATAAAGAGAGAATAATAGCTAATGATATTAAAGATACATTCAAAATCAATTGAAAAAATTTAGGAATCAATCTTAATCCCTTGGTATAAAGGTCCATCAAATACATCCTTCCTATAGTTAGAAAAAACAACCCTTTACTGGCTTATGATAATTAACATCCAATTATAGTTATGTATGTTTCAAAGGTCAATACCTAACGACCGTCCCCCCTTGCTTCCTTGGCTTTCGAATCGCCATTTCGGCTGGAACTAAGTCCCTGTCCCCTCGTACCTAGTCCCAGGAAGCTTCTCTTAATCCATTATATTAGGTGTTAATGTATTACACACGGTTACCACCTTAGTTTGATCATACGGTTGAAGCGACACCTTACCTAAAACTTCATCCTTCTCCATATCATGATCAATATTACAAACTGCTAGTGGTTGATACTCCTTGTTTTCATCTATCAATACATAATAGTCAAATGCATTAATTCCAATGGAATCCATGAGGTGTACCATCTTTTCAAAGGCTTCGTTAGTTTCTTTTTGAGTTGTAAAGGAAGTCGATGCAACAAACAATTGATGATATTTTCCGTATGGACTCTCAACATGTATATCAAATTCATGGATCGGTATAACAAACTTCCCTAAAGTTTCAACTTCCTCTATCCCATAGGATAAGAGTTCTTTTTGAATCGGTGACCATTTTGAGGGATCTTCATTATATTTTTGGGCTAATTCATAAAGGTTTTCTTCTTTTTCTTTTGCTCTTCCCGGTATATCTTTGTTAAATTCAAGTTCTCGTTTTATATATTCCCATTCCCTATTCGTAGGGGCTATTTCCTTATTATTAACAGACAGCGTAACCTCTTTTACAACATCATCTTGGAATGTAAAGAAGAGAGACCCTACTCTCATACCTGATAAATAAACTTCTCCATCCAAATTAGCAGTTAATCTTTGAACTTCTCGGTCCCACTGTGAAGATGTAATTGGTAATTCGTATGTATTCTCCATATAAGATGTTGCAATTTTATTATAGTGATTCGTTATTTTCTGTAGCTCTTCTACTTCTTCTATTCTTTTCTTCTCAATTTTTTTATCCATTTGACCTTCTAATACGTATAACCCTATAAGTACCAACACGCTTAATAAGATTGAAACGAAGACACCCGAAGCATTTTTCTCTTCAATAAAATGTCCTATAAAGGATCCCGCTATACTAAGTAATAAGGCAAATATAAACACATAGTATAAAGAACCATACCATAGATCTTCTCCACCTGGAATTTTACCGTGCTCTACATACCCTTTCATCACGACGTATCCTATAGAGGCGAACGGACCTAAAAAAATCCCGCTACACACTATTCCCCATTTTACCTTCCGGTTAATAAATAGAATAATAGCTGGAATGATCCAAAAAATACAGATTCCTCCAAAAAACCATCCTAGCCCCCATAACAAGGCGAATACATCTTCCACCTTATCCCCTCCTTTATTATTAACGTTTGATAAAGTATTCTGTACTCTTGTGAACTATTGACCATAAAGAAAAAAGCAGGCTAGGCCCGCTCTTTAAAATGGAGACAACGTCATAGCGACTTTTTTAAGGAAATACCTATCCTTGGTGTCCACTGTGGTAGTTTAAGTAGATTATTGTTCGTTCTATATAATAAAAATCGTAAAACCCAATGGAGATTTACCAAAAAAGTTTAAAAATTAACTAGTGAAGAATCGTCCATATTCCTTAATCTCATCGCTTCTTCCAGCGAACAATTAATAGGTGGTACGAGGTCCCTGTCCCTTCGTAACGCGAGGTCCCTGTCCCCTCGTACCTCTTAGTTTGGCTTCCCATTAACCCACAACCCAGAGAAAGTCGACCCATTCGAATATTTCATTGTCCCTACTCCATGTGGTTGTCCATCACTCAGGCTTCCTTCATATACCGCACCATCAGAAAACATAAGTTTCCCCTGTCCAGTAATCTTACCTTCTGTGAAATCACCTGTATAAATATTACCATTAACCCATTCTATCGTTCCTTTTCCATGAGCTAGACCATTTTCAAATTCACCATTATATGTTGTACCGTCTGGCCATTCATAATAACCTGGTTCATTTGAAGATGAGCTTTCAATAGTAGCTCTATCTATCATGTTATGAACTAGATTTGTATCATTTGGGGTTAATAGATAAACAGCAAAAAGGACAATCCCTATTAATAACATCACCTGTTTAGGGTTCAGGTTTATCTTAGTTGATTTACTCGATACCCTCTTTGTTTCATATTCAGTACTAAACAAAATACGAGTGCAGTTTTTACATGTATTACTAAGTGGTTCATTATGTGTATGGCAAAAAGGACAAATATAGTAATGGTCCACCTTTCTACTTTTATTGCTGGATATTGCAGAAGGAGTTTGGTTTGCTTTTCTTTTCATATTTACCTTTCGATTTAAGTGATTGCTTAAATTCCCATAGCAAATACCACATAAAGTTACCTTTTGAAATCTTATATTCTCTTCTTCTGGATGGAGAATTTTAAATGCAGAAAATTCGCTTTCTGTTATTAGATTATTATTTTTATCTAAAAACATATAACTAGCCATACTTTCAAAACCCTTGCAATAGAAACACTTCATCAGTTTTCCCAGTCCTTTTACCAATAGTGGATGCCCATAACATTATTTTACATTTTTTGATAAAAATAGACTAGAACTTTATGCAATAAATTCCATGGAACAAAGTCCCTGTCCCCTTTGTCCGCCCTTTGTCCACTTAAATAATTATAATATTCCTTCTATTCTAATAATGATATACTATAAGATAACTAGAATGGAGGAGTTCTGACATGAAAAGATGGAAATTGGCGTTACTTTTTGTAGGTGGATTGATTCTTATATTTTTATCGTAACCGCTTTCAATGCTCTTACAGTTAAATCGAAACAACCAACACCAAACCCAAATGGAATTGTGTTGGACGATGAGGCAGCCGTTCAACGTTTCTCTACGGCCATTACATATCAAACCATTTCCTATGAAGATCGGACTAAGTTTGACTTTGACGAATTTGACAAGTTCATTACGTTTTTACAGGAAAGCTATCCTACTGTTCACGAACAATTGGAATTAGAAAAAATAAATGGTTATGCCTTAGTGTATAAATGGACAGGGAGTGATTCTACTAAAAAACCAATAGGCCTCGCAAGTCACTATGATGTTGTTCCTGTATTAGATGGAACAGAAGGAAATTGGGAGCAGGGTCCTTTTACTGGAGCAATTGAAGACGGGATCATATGGGGAAGAGGAACTTTAGATGATAAAATTGGAGTTATTGGTATATTAGAAGCATTAGAAAAGCTATTAACAGAAGGTTATGAGCCAAACCGAGATATGTATTTCATGTTTGGGTTTGACGAAGAAATTGGAGGAGAAGAAGGAGCTAAGGCTATCGCCGAAACCCTAAAAGCTAGAGGAGTTACTTTTGACTTTGTCTTGGATGAAGGAGGAGCGATCGTTGAAAATATGGTTCCTGGAGTAGAAAAGCCTGTCGGAGTCGTAGGTATTTCAGAAAAAGGTTCAGCAACTGTGGAACTAACGATAGAAGGAAGTGGCGGTCACTCTTCGCAACCGAAGAATCATACGAATATCGGAAGGATTGCAAACGCAATCGCTAAATTAGAAGATACCCAGTTTAAAGGGGATCTTAGAGGTCCTGGTGAAGACTTATTTGAATTTGTAGCACCAGAAATGAACGTAGGAATGAAATATGTCTTTGCTAACAAATTCATTTTTGAACCAATTATTGAAAATATCTTATTAAAGCAGCCTGCATCTGCCGCATTAATCAGAACAACCATTGCCCCGACTATTTTTCATGCGGGTGAACAATCTAATGTGTTACCTGAAAAGGCATCAGCTATCATTAACCTCCGTCTCATGCCAGGTGACTCACTAGATTATGTGAAAAATTTTATTGAAGAGACGATTAGCGATGATGATATTAAAGTGACAATCACGGGAAGAGAGGCTTCCAAAGTATCTTCTATCGACGGCTGGCAGTTTAAAGCTATTCAACAAGCTGCTAGAAATGTAAACACTGAAGCAGTCATAGCTCCATATTTAATGGTTGCTGGCTCCGATGCAAAGCATTATGATCATGTTTCAGATAATACGTATCGTTTTCTACCTGTTCAAATTACATCCGAGGATCTAAACAGAATGCACGGAACAAATGAACATGTTAGCATTGAGAATTACTTGAATGCAATTAGGTTTTATATTGAAATTATAAAAGAATCAAATAAATAGTTTTAAATTCCAGCTAAGTTTTATTATTCAATTCAAACTAAAACTCCACCCTCATCAGTTGGAGTTTTAATATTTCGGAAAGCCCTATGTTTTCATATGTCACCTTAATCTATAATGATGAGACTATTATTTGCGGTGAAGGTAAGGCCAGGAGAACGAATTCGTAACTCGATGCTTGTTAATAGCCTCTATGGTCAACTGTTTTTCTGCTGGGACAAAGTCCCTGTCCCCTCGTACCTAAGTACCTTCCTCTTAATCCATAATATTAGGTGTTAATGTGTTACACACGGTTACCACTTGAGCTTGATCATACGGTTCAAGCGACAGTTTACCTAAAACTTCATCCTTTTCTATATCATGGTCAATATTACAAACTGCCAGTGGTTGATACTCCATGTTTTCATCCATTAATACATAGTAATCAAAGGCATTAATACCAATCGAATCCATGAGGTTTATCATCTGTTTAAATAATTCATTGGTTTCTTTTTGAGTGGTAAAGGAAGTCGTCGCAACAAACACTTGGTTATATTTTTTGTATTGACTCTCAACATGCAAATCAAATTCATGATTTGGTATCACAAACTTTCCTATAGTTTCAATCTCCTCTACTCCATAAGAGAAAAGTTCTTTTCGGATCGGCGACCATTTCGAAGGATCATCATCATACTTCTCGGCTAATTCATAAAGGTTTTCTTCTTTTTCTTTCGCTCTACCTGGTATATCCCTATTAAACTCAAGTTCTCGTTTTATATATTCCCATTCCCTATTAGTAGGGATTATTTCCTTTCCATCAATAGAAAGGATAACCTCTTTTACAACATCATCTTGGAATGTAAAGAATAGAGACCCTACTCTCACTCCTGATAAATAAACCTCTCCATCAATATTAGCTATTAATCTCTGGGCTTCTGGGTCCCATTGCGAAGATGTAATTGGTAATTCGTATGTATCCTCCATATAAATCGTCGCGATTTCATCATAGTGATTGGTTATTTTCTGTAACTCTTGTACTTCTTCTATCTTTTTCTTCTCATATATTTTATTCATTTGACCTTCTAATACGTAAAACCCTATTAGTACCAACACGCTTGTTAAGATGGAAACGAGGACACCTGAAGCATGTTTCTTTTCAATAAAATGTCCTATGAGGAATCCCGCTACACTAAGCAAAAAGGCAAATATAAACACATAGGATAAAGAACCATTCCATACTTCATCTCCACTTGGAATTTCACCGTTCTTCATATACCCCGTCATCACGACGTATCCTTGAGAGGCGAACGGACCTAAAAAAATCCCGCTACATACCATTCCCCATTTTATCTTTCGTTTAAAAAATAGAAAAATAGCCGGAATAATCCATAAAAAACAGAATCCTCCCAAAAACCAACCAAGGGCCCCTAACAATGCCAATGCGTTCTCCATCTTATCCCCTCCTTCCCCACTGACCATCAAAATTCACGTTCATATAACCAATAGTATAGTAGCACTTATTTACATAAATGGTATATATCTTCTAACAAAAAAACAACGGGACGGTTCTGGTACTATTTCTTCAGTTCCGAATCATCCACCTGGCTATATTCAGTTAACCCGGTCCTTAATTTTGCTGGTACAAAGTCCCTGTCCCATCGTACCCGGCATATATTTTCAACCTCATCTAACAGCGTTAGAAAATCTTTTTTTGTATGCCTTGTATAATCAATACTAGTAAACTTAACAAGTTTATGATAAAAATCATGCTGTTTCTTGGTCATTAGTAAAAGATTATCTAATCTGTTATCGTCCCTAACTCCATTAAGGTGGTGTACAACTTCATCTACATAGAGTTCTCTACCTATAAAAGTTTCAATGACTAAGACATGTTCTCTTTTGCTCTTTCCTGATTGAGGGTCTTGCACAAACTTATAACCGTTCCTAGACCAACCACCCTTCCAGTTGGGGTTCTTTGCACCTTTAGTCTTACCCAATCTACTATTTTTAATAGATAAGCCATGAAGGTGAAGATATTTTCTAACTGTACTAGGTGCACAACCAGTTACCTTTGCAATCTCCTTAACTTCCATTTCCTTATGAATATTTACTAGATATTCGTAACTTAACTTATCTGCTACTGAATTTAGGAGCCCACCTCTAGGTAACTTTTTATATGTGTAAAGACCGTACCTGATTAAGTACTTGTCCACGACATTTCGTGAACAGCCAATCATCTTAGCAATTTCGGTAACGGTCTTATTAGGATATTGTTTTGAAAGGAATTCGCTTGTAAGGACATCTTTATAGGATTTGGCTGTCTTAGTTAGATCTATAGTAGTTAAATTGAATTTCTTTAAGTAACTACTCATAGTTGTTTGAGGTACACCTGTAACCTCACACATCTCCTTTAGACTATACATCATACATAACTGTTCCAGGTAGTCTCTTGTTAGTATATTTTTCCATTTGCTTGGCATTTTATTTCCTCCTCTGTACTTAAGTGAGCCATGTTGTAATGTTGGCCAATGGTCGGTTAGTTTTATATGGTTAAAGTTAGATAAAACTATACTTAAAAGGTATTAACACTCTATTAAAAAATAATGTTTCTTCTGGAACAAAGTCCCTGTCCCCTCCTATCTAAAAACAAAAAAATGCCATCAGCAAATAAGGTTCTGTTAGAAACAGAAAACCCTATATTGCAAACGGCATTAATGCTCTATGTTTACTGAATATAGATTAATTATTTAATTAGTATGTGCATCACTTTCCCATGAAAGCTTACATCTTTATCTAATATAATAAATAGTTAGGAAAACCACAAGACTATTAAAAAACTTTATTACTCTCATAGCATTAACTCTTTATTTATTGTTCTTATTTCATTCATATATTTTATTTTGTTTATTTGGATCAGAGATAATCTTGTTTTAAAAATATAGCATTGAAAAACACCTATTGAATAGTTGGGACAAAGTCCCTGTCCCCTCGTACCACACAAAATATTATCCGACATATATAGACAAATCGACTTTAGGTAATTAGTATTATGATTATATAATGAAAAACACGGGGGGAATTAAGTTTGACTGATAAAACTAGGTCTAAGGTCCCAACAACTAATGATAAATCAGGTAACACTCAAGAGAGACGAACCAAACAATTACTGAGCAATAGGACTCTTTATATTTGTACGTTTATTACGGCGACCATTTATTTAATTTGGAGAATCTTTTTTACCATTCCAATTGGATTTGGAACAGTAGCATTAGTCTTTGGGCTGACACTTTTAATTGTCGAAATAATAGGTATGTTGGAATCAATTGAACATTATTCAAGTATGTCCAATGTATATATACCTCAACTTCCAAGGCCACCAGTGGATTGGTATCCTGATGTCGATGTATTTATTTCTACCTATAATGAACCAGTTGAATTACTACGAAAAACCATTAATGGTTGTAAAAAGATGGACTATGTTGATAAGAGTAAAGTCCATATTTACATTTGTGATGACGGTAATCGCCCTGAGATGAAAGCATTAGCCGAGAAGATGGGGGTCGGTTATCTCGCACGAAAAGAGCATGTTGATGCAAAAGCTGGGAACTTAAATCATGCCCTTAAAAACAGCCATTCACCTTTGATTGCAACATTTGATGCGGATATGATTCCGATGCATACCTTTTTAACGGCATGTGTCCCCTATTTTTATACCAATGATGGGTCAACCCAAATTGGATTTATTCAATCACCTCAAAGTTTTTATAATCCTGATTTATTCCAGCATAACTTATTTTCTGAATCCCGAATCCCGGATGAGCAAGATTATTTTTATCGTGATGTACAAATCTCCCGAAATAAGACCAATTCAGTCATCTATGGTGGGACCAATACCCTCTTGAGTCGAAAGGCATTGGAGGACGTAGGGGGCTTTTGTACGGGGGTAATTACAGAAGACTTTGCAACAGGGATTTTAATTCAAAACAAAGGATATACATGTTTTGCAATCGATCAACCTCATGCCATTGGACAAGCCCCTTATGATCTAAAGAGTCTAATTAAACAAAGGATTAGATGGGCGAGAGGCTGCATTCAAACAGGTAGGAAAGTGAAATTATTATCACTTAAGGGACTATCAGTTGCTCAAAAGATTAGTTATTGTTCATCGATTTTATACTGGTACAGTCCGGTAAAGAGGTTAGTATATATTACCGCACCTATAATGTTTACTGTTTTCAATGTTATTGTAGTTAGATGTACTTTATGGGAAGTTCTCCTCTTTTGGTTACCGATGTATCTCTTTCAAAATGCCACATTGGAGAGACTATCAAAAGGAATCAGAAATACTAGATGGACTAATGTATATGAAACGATCTTATTCCCACCATTGCTACCACAGGTATTATTAGAAACGATTGGTGTGAAAAAACATACATTTTCCGTTACACAGAAGGATGGTACACCGAGTGATAAGCGTTACGGTTTCTTACAAGCTTTACCACACCTCGTATTAGCCTTATTAAGTTTCATTGGGTTAGCTAAAGCGATAGGTTGGATTTTTACTACAGGTTCTTTAACTTATATTGTCCTGATTTTTTGGTTAATCATTAATCTTTATACATTAACGATGTCTATTTTCTTTATGTTAGGTCGACCGATTTTACGCGGGGCTGAGCGTTTCCAGGCAACTTTAGAGTGTACGATGTTATGGAAAGAGAGAAAGATTGTAACAAAGACCCTTGATATTTCTGAAACGGGAATTTCCGTATTACTCAATTATCCAAGTTTCATTCCAGAAGATGAACTTATTTCGGTAACGTTAAAAACAGAAAGATATAGCTGTTTGTTCAAAGGCAAAATTATTAATGTGAGCAAATTAAATGAAGACTGGAAATATGCCATTAATATTCAGGAGATTTCTGATGAAGAACGAGATTCTCTTTATAGTATCGTGTATGATCGACAGCCGTCATTACCTACTAAACTCGATAGTAATATTAGTGTATTCGATGATTTAGCTATTAATCTGTCTAAAAGAATAAATAGACATAATGGTTATAACAGAAAATTGGCACGTATCGAAGTCAATCAGTTATTGCCAACTAAGGATTGTGGAGAAATCAAATTAATTGATTTTAATTATGAATATGTACTTGTGGAAATGAAAAACGAGAAAATTAAAGAGGCTTTGACCATTATTCTTACAAACGATCTCTATTTAAATTGCCAATTAGAAAAGGTGGAACCCGCACCTGAAGGCTCTAATGCTACTAAATCTCTTTATTTATTTAAAGTGCTTAATCGAGATGAGATTGGAACTGACGACCGTTTGATAGCTGTAATAATGAATTGGATCTCTAAGTCGAGAGAGGTGAAACGGCCTAGTCACACACACCTAAAAGATCTATATTCTGAAAGTCCTGACGAGTTTAATGAACGGAAGTATATTTCTTAGAAGATTCACGTAGGGAGAGATTTAATATGAGGAGATTATACTCATTTATCGTTTTGCTCCTAATCTGCTTTTTTTTCTTTCCCTCCACTAGTGTTTATGGAAACGAACGAGATTCTCTGCATGTTGAAGAATTTCAGGTTTGGTCAGATGGGGCAGAAGTTGAGCAGCATTTAGAAGATATGAGTTACCATCGTATAACCGTTAAAGGAAGCGATCGAAAAGGCGGAGGTGTGGCAGTTCTATATAATCATGTAGACCGAGACTGGTCAAACTATACAGGTTTTACTATGCATATCACTAATTATGGTAAGGAAGATATTCTCTTTAATTTCCAAACTAGTATTAGTGAAAATCTTGTCCTACCTCTATCTAACTTTATAGGTATAAAACCAGACAACATAACAAATTGGGAAACTGTTTATTCCGTTCATGATCATTTTAGTTTGCCTGCTCATTTTGAAGGTAAAGTATTTATTCCTTTTGATAACCTAGAACAAGTAAATGGCAAGCTTGAGGAAAGTCAAACGTGGTCTCTTGTCTTATTAGTAGATCAAGGAGACAAAAATGAAGTAAAAGTAGGAGAGTTCATGTTTCCTTCAAAAGACCGATCAGAGAAACTCTATCAAGATTTACAACTTAAGATAATAGGAGAGGAAGAAATACAAATTCCAGTAGCCGGTGAATCGATTGCCACCTACAACGTTCAATCTGCTACAACGAATGATATATCTTTGTCACTTGAAGAGGAAATTACCGGAGTTTCCATTTCTGAAAATGGTACTCTAATTTTAAAACCTTCTGTTGAGGTAAAAGAGATTGGTCTAGTTGCTACCTCTAGTAATGGAACAACGACTAAGAAGAAAATTAAATTAGTAGAATCATGGTTTACTGGAAAAACTACGGATGATGGTGTTTCGTTAGAAATTCCTATAGAAGAAAAGAATACTTCAGAATTAGTTGAGTGGAACTTATATCTTAATAATGAACGGAACCTCCAAGCTATTCAAACGGCCTTAATTATTCTCACATTGATCTTAATAATTGTATATAGGTTGTGTAGGAAAAAGGCTAATAAACATATCCAGCTGGACAAGCAATAGGAGGTCTTTATGCTATTCTCAAGCATTGTTTTTCTATTTTATTTTTTTCCAATCGTGCTTCTTTTATATTTTGCTACTAAATTTTCAAGAACCCTACAAAATCTAGTACTTTTATTCTCAAGTCTAGTATTTTATGCATGGGGAGAACCACGTTTTGTCGTAGTTATGGTAGGCTCTATCTTAGTCAATTATGTATTCGGAATTCTCATAGATCGAACTCGCTCTAATCATAAACTAATGAAGACATTCTTAGTTCTAGCAATTGTGGTGAATGTAGGAAACCTTTTTATCTTTAAATATCTAACATTTGTCTTTGAAAATATAAATTCTAATTTCTCTATATACTTACCAGTTCCTGAAATCTTACTGCCTATAGGAATTTCGTTTTTTACGTTTCAGGCAATGTCCTATGTCATCGATGTCTTTAGAGGAACAGCATCCGTACAAAAAAATATATTCAACCTAGGACTGTATATTGCCCTGTTTCCTCAGTTAATTGCAGGTCCAATTGTGCGTTATACAACGATTTCCAAGCAAATCATGGAGAGAAGAGAGACCTCAACCAAATTCGCAGTAGGCTGTTGCCGTTTTTTAACTGGTCTTGCTAAAAAAATTCTACTAGCAAATAACATGGCCATTGTAGCAGATCATATTTTTACGATGAGTGCCAATGAGCCGATTCCTGTTATGTTGGCATGGGTGGGAGCAATTGCCTATACTTTGCAAATCTATTTTGATTTCTCTGCTTATTCTGATATGGCAATAGGATTAGGTTTAATGTTTGGGTTTGAGTTTGAAGAAAATTTCAATTATCCATACATGTCAAAGTCTATAACGGAATTTTGGAGAAGATGGCATATTTCCCTAGGTTCATGGTTTCGTGACTATGTCTACATCCCTTTAGGTGGATCGAGGGTGAGGAATACGGACTTACTTATTCGCAATCTGTTAATTGTATGGGTTTTAACTGGAGTTTGGCATGGAGCTGAATGGACATTTGTTGCTTGGGGTTTATTAAACTTTGCTTTTATCGCATTTGAAAAATTGGTGAATTTTAACGAGATTAAGAGATTTAATGTTCTAAAACATGTCTATGCCATGTTTTTCATAGTGTTGGGTTGGGTCATTTTTAGAGCAGCCAATCTGCCAGAAGCGGGACAATATATCTCATCAATGTTTGGAGCCAGTGGACACTTCTGGAGCGATATTGCGGTAATGTTTATTAGAGAATACTGGATATTTTTCTCCTTTGCAATCATTCTCAGTCAACCTATATCTAGACGGGTAAACCGAATTGTAGTTGATCATCAGTTCCCTCTAGTGACAAAAGTCGTAACTTATTCATATCCCTTAGTTATTACTTGTTTGTTTTTAATATGTGTTATGTATTTAGTCAAAGGTAGTTATAATCCGTTTATTTATTTTAACTTCTAAGAGGTGAAATCAGTTGAAATATTTCTTCAATATGAAAAAGGTTACTGCGATCCTCTTTTTGTTATGTTTGTTTTCCTTTTCAATCTTCAATTTATTTAGTACTTATATTCCTTTGAATAAAGCCATCAGTATAAAGAAACAAAATACTAATGAACTTATAGACACCATTGAATCGACGATGCAAGAAGAGGTGTTAGGAAAGTTTTATTTTATAGAAGGTTACGGTTACTTACAAAAACTCTTAAATAAGCAAGAGGAATCAAATTTAGAAATTGTGAAGGATGAAAAGGGGTTTCTTCATTATAGTTATTTTGCAAATGGACCCAATCCAGTAGATGAACTAGTAAACAACATGTCCGTCTTAAAGAATAGCATAAAAGATAAAGAGATAGAGGTAGTGAGTTTGATGCCCCCTGATAAATACGTTAGAGGCTACACTCAGTTCTCGAAAGGACTTCCATACAATTATGCTAATGAAACTGCAGATGACTTTTTAGAGGGAATGAAGAATATCGGAATTAATACGATAGACTTCCGAGAGAATCTCCAGGTTAGTGGGATTCCCCAAGACGAGCTTTTTTTCAAGACGGATCATCACTGGAAAATCGGTACTTCTTTTTGGGCATATACAGAATTAGTAAAGGAGATAAATAAGGACTATGGAGAAGGCTTAGATCCGGATGGTTTTTATACTAATCTAGATCATTACAATCAAATTACCTATAAACACTCATACTTAGGATCTATCGGGAGAAGAACAGGTTCCCTCTATTCAGGTCTAGATGACTTTACCCTGATTTATCCAAAGTTTAAAACAGACTATACCTACTACAATATCAATAATACAGAAGAGAAGAAGACAGAGGGAAGGTTTGAGGATGCTCTCATCTCTACTTATTCGTTGAATATGGGAGATATAAAATACTCTTTACAAGCAGATAAATATTTTGCTTATTTATTTGGTAATCATGCTTTGGCTCATATCACTAATCATCTGCAACCAGAGGGACCTAAAGTTCTATTTATAAAGGACTCTTATTCAGTCCCAATGGCTAGCTTCTTATCTACCGTCTGCTCAGAGGTTTATCTAGTAGATCCAAGATATTATAAAGAAAACATCATCGAGTTAGTCAACGAATTAGAGCTGGATTATGTTTTCGTTTCTTTTTACCCACCTAATCTAACAGAGGAATTCTTTTCTTTCGATAAAACGCCAATTAGTCATTAGTCGAGAGAAGAGCATCTAGCATTCGTTGATCCCATTCTCCAGTTTTAGGATCATAAATTCCGAATGATGAAGCAAGCTCCCAATATCCCCAGCTAAATCCATGCTCTTCTGCTTGTTGTCTAACAATAGCGGTCCAACGGATACGGGATTCATAGGGAGCTTCTTTATTAATACCAAATTCACCTAAGTAAACGGGTAGGTTGCGTGCATCTGCCCACTCTTTCACTATGGTGAACCTTCGTTTAATATAATCTACCTCTTCATCTTCCGCATTCCATTCAATCCCATGTAAATCTTCAAACCCTTGATGATAAGGGTTTCCTTGAAAGGCAAAGTCATTAGGCTCATAATAGTGAAAGGTTACAATGAGATGCGGATCTTCAGGTAGCTCTAATGCCTTCAAATAATCTAAAGAATTATAATGTCCTGGCCCAACAATTACCTTTCTAGAGGGATTTGTCTGACGTATGATTGCTAGTGCATCCTTTATATACTGATTCCATTGTTCTCCGTTGAGATTTTCTTTTGGTTCATTTAATAGTTCAAAGATTACATCATCAGAGTAATCCTGATAACGGGTGGAAAGTTGCTCCCAAATTGACAAAAACAATTCATGGTTATCTTCAGGGTGTAACATGATTTCCTCGAAATGATGAAGATCAAGGATAATTCTAAGGTCGTGTTTTAAGGCTTCTTCAATATATAAATCAATCTCATCCATAAACTCTTCATCCAGTTTATAGTCAACTGATTCCTTCGCATAATCAGAAAATCGAATTGGAAGTCTAACTGCATTAAAACCAGCCTCTTGAATCAATGAGAAATATTCCTTTTTCATCTCTACATCCCATTGTATATCCTTAGGGGCATCTAGCGCATTTCCAATATTTATAGACCTAAGAGGAACAAATGAAGGTTTCTCCTGCCATGACCCCAAAAGGAGAAAAGCGACTAAAAAAATTATGAAGATGGAAGTTCCTATTGCAATTGCTGATTTCATTTTATCCTCCAAATTAAAGAATAACTAAAACTGTCCCGGGGGTATTCCAAGTGAACAAGTCATTTAGATAATATTACCATAAAACAATATTGAGTACGAAGGGGGCTTCCTCCACTGACCATCAATATGCATGCTCATCTAACCATAGTATAGTAGCATCTATTTACATAAATGGTATATAACTTCTAACTAAAAACCACAGTGACGATTCTCCTTGTACTATTCAGTTTGCGCCATAGACCACAAGAACCATCCGCTACTCATTTAGGTAAACAAAAATTTTATAGTATTAACCCCTTTTTCCTTCCTATCACCTATATACAAGGAGAAGGAGGTGATCACAATGGCAACAGCATTCATATCTGATTCAACGCTACGACTGGTTTTCGAAACTGGTGTAGATGTAGAAGGAAATCCTACTTATAAGAGTAAGAATTTCAGCAACATTAAAACATCAGCCACAACAGATGGGCTTTATGCAGTCGCACAAAGCATCGTCAGCTTACAGCAGTATCCAGTAAACGCAATCGAACGCAACGACAAACATCTTTTAGGAGCTTAATGACGTAACACATTTTTTTAAGGAAGGAGGAGATCAGAATGGCTAAAACACTTCAACTACAGTTTTCAAACCAAGAAAACAAGACGGTAACCATTGCGATTGACAATCCAATTGAACCAGTAGACCCAATAGCTTTAGATGCAGCAATGACTTCAATCTTAAGTGCGAACGTTTTCGTATCAGCTGGTGGAGATCTTGTTAGCAAGAAAGGCGCTCGTATCGTTGAGCGTAATGTATTGGAGGTAATGTAAAGAAGTTTTTAAGTCAGCATCCCGATTGGTGGTGCTGGCTATTTTTATTACAAGGAGGGTCAATATGGATCAAATGTTACCATTTGTTAGCGATGTTGGATTTCCTATCGTTGTAACACTTTACTTATTGCATAGGATTGAAGCCAAGCTAACAACATTGAATGATTCGATTCAAGGACTGCCAGATAAGTTGAAGTAGAGGGACATTCCTGTCCCTATTTTTATGGGTAGGGAAACCATCGGGACGGTTCCACTGATACTATTTCTTCAGTGGACATAGATCACAAGAAGTGTCCCGCTGGTCATATTAGATAATTTAAGTGTGGAACAAAGTCCCTGTCCCCTCGTACCGCTTTTTCATTTTCTAAAGGTTGTCTCAGCATGTCGAGTGTCTTTTTCGAAAACTCCCCTAGTTCATCTAGGAAAAGGACCCCATGGTGAGCGAGTGAAACTTCACCAGGCTTTGGGTTGGTCCCACCACCTATGATGGAAACGGCTGAAGCAGAATGATGAGGATGACGATAACGAGGTAAAGTTAGTGAATTTGGCGGTGCTCCCACTAATTGATAAAGGCTAACTTTCTCAAGCTGTTCCTCTTTCGATAGTGGTGGAAGAATGGAGGGAAAGGTTTCTGCCAATAGGCTTTTTCCACATCCAGGTGGACCATCCATGAGCACATAATGTCCACCACTTGCAGCAATCTCCAATGCTCTTTTAGCAAAAGTATGTCCAATTATTTGGTTGAAATCTCGTTCAATCGTAATAGATTCATTGGTTTGATTAACAGGAGGTAAAAAGGGTAGACACTGCTGTCCGTGTAGGGCTGCAATTACATCCTGGATGGTTTGAATATAAACAAACTCTAAATCGGGGATTTCGATATGAGGGAGATTGGGGTCAAAGGGAAGGTAAAGCTTTTTCAATTTTAATCGTTTAGCAGCAAGGACCGCGGCAATCATTCCCTCAACCGGATGGATAGTACCGTCTAATGATAAAGCTCCGATCATACCAGCATCTTCTAGTACAGAACTCTGCAAGAAGTTTCCTGCTTTTAACATTCCTATTGCAATGGCTAGATCAAATAGTGGCCCATTTTTCTTTTGTTCCGCCGGTGATAGATTGATCGTCACCTTCATATCTAAGAGAGGAAACCCAATACTATTTAGGGCTGCTGAAACCCGCTCCTTTGATTCCTTCACAGAAGCATCTGGTAATCCTACAATCACGATTGACTCTAAACCGCTTTTCACTTGTACCTCTACTTGAACTCGGTATCCTTCAAGACCTTTAAGACCAATACTGGTTACTTTTGTTGACATCGCTTCACTCCTTATTCTTTTCAAAAGCACAAAATGTTGCTACTTAACTCGACTAATCACACTTTTAGAAATACCAGTAATTCTTGAAATCTGTCCTAGGGAAACTCCATTAATTTCTTTTAGCTTAGAAAGAATAACATCTCTCTGCGCTCGTTCCATCTGTTGGAGCACACTACTACTCTCTATACCTAAAGAAAATAGATAACCCCTTACTTCTGAGTCAGAAAGTTTCACTTCATATTCAAGACATTTGTCGGTATTATTTTCTTCCATGTATTCCTTATACCAGTAGATCGCCACCTTTCGATTCTCTGATAGCATATTAAGTCCCCGGTCAATATCTACTATACTGACATGTCGTAGATATTCATGAATACTTGTCCACTTACTATCCCAAATGGTTTGGACGATTCCTGCCTTTAAAGGATTTTGGTGAATATAACGAAGAACCGTCAAAAAGTACCTCGTGTCTTCTACATTTTCACTCTTATAACGCTCCTGAAACAAATGCCCACACCGTTCATACTTCCAATTGTACAAATAGACATAGCTTGAGCAGAATCTCATCATCACTTTTGAGACGAAAAAATAAATGAGAATCATATCTTTGGAATTTGTTTTAAGGTAGGGGAAGGATAAACACTCAGGAATAAAAGAAGATAAAAGAGTTGAAATTTCGAGGTTGGAATTTATATTCTACAAGGATTAGGAACATCCCTTCTTTATATTAACAAAAGTTTTTTTGTAATCTTTACTGATATAAAGAAGGAACTTTAAATTAATCTCAGCTAGTAGAACAACTTGCACTATTACTTAGTTGGAACGAGGTCCCTGTCCCTTCGTAACTTATAGACTATCAATTCCCTATATTTTCTATTAATATGATATATAGAATAATAGGGTATATCCAATGTATACTTATATGGTTTGTACAAAAGGCATGGCCAGTAATTTTAACCTTTTTAGTAAAGTATGCTGATGAAATCATTTCGGTTATTATTAACGTAGTAACAAGAAATTACAATGAAAAGCAAAAACTAAAAGTAAAAAGTGAAGAAGAAAGAAAAGAATATGAATTTAAATCTGACTTCTTTAAAGAGCAAGCCGAAGAATGTGCTGAAGAAATTATGAAGATGGCAGAAATTTTTGAGAATGTTACAAGAAAAACAAAAGAGATGGTAAATGAGAAAACTAAAGAATTTAAACCAGAAGATATCTTCAAAATCGGTGAAAATGAGTTTGAATTTAAAGAAAATAAAACTTATTTAAAACTAGAAGAAACAAAATAAGTATACTAGTTTAGCATCTTTCCGAGATGCTTTTTCCAGTCCCTTTTTAGAAGCAAGATACGAGATTAGATTAAGTTTGGGGAAAATGGGACTAGAAACTTTATAATTCGTGAGAATCCTTCATAAAGCAATATGTCCAACTAGTAAAGGAATATAAAACATAAGAGAATTCTTATGTTTCATCTCCCTGGAACAAAGTCCCTGTCCCCTCATACCCCGCCGTGTATTTGAAGAGAGGTGAACATATGCAAATAGTAGATAATTTATTTAAGATGAAATTTATAGTAACTATTTCTTTTGTGAATTTTATATTCTTTTATTTTATTCAACAAAATTTAAATTTTGGTATATATTGGGGTGCATTTATAATTGTCCCGTCAATACTTTCCCTTATCCTTTCAGTATTAATCGGTTTTCTATTGTACTTGGTTCATAAGAAAAGATTGAATAAAACAAAGTATTTTATTTTAATTGCTGAAATTATAATCACTGTTGTAGTAATGATTGAACTCTATGAAATTCTCACTTTTATCCTGTTCTTCGAATCATAGAAATTATGGGGTACGAAGGGACAGGGACCTCGTACCACCTTATCACGTAGTTGATCTAACAGGTGATTCAGCAATAGGGACGTGAATTACAACTATTGAACATAGTTAATTGCATAGAGGGTAACATTAATCTTAGGGACTACAAATAATATAAATACGTTAACTTTACTCCCTAGTAATTTCCAAACAGTTGTTTATACAATTATTTAAAGGAGTATTTCAACTTTACAAAAGAGTGTTTTTCCTTCTGGAACGAAGTCCCTGTCCCCTCGTACCAAGCTCTACCTCAACAACCTCTTAACCCGCTGCGAAGTCACCGCATTCATTCTCAAATTCTCTAAATCCGTATCATCCTTAGAAAGGTTCTTAAAGTACCCATCCGCATCATTTTCAATCGAAATCCTTAAATGCTCGAAAGCTACCTCCAGTTGTTCTCCTAGAATAGATAGATAACAAGCCTTATTGTAATGAGCAATCGGAATTTCATTGTCCAATTCTAGAAGCTCTTCTATGACCTCTAGGGCTTCTTGCGTTCTTCCCTGTTGATGTAAGAGAATACTAACTTGGTTGTAGCCTAGTAGAAATTGGGGTTTAAGCTGGATGGTCATTCGAGCTAGCTCTTCAGCTTGTTGAAACTTCCCTAGCTTCTCCTGAACTCTGCTGCTTTCATAATAGAAATCAGCGTCACTTGGATCAAGCGCAATGGCTATTTCCAGCTCTCTTTCAGCTTGGTCTAATTGGTTCCATTCATGATAGAGCCTTCCGAGAATATAATGGACACCTGGATGTTCTGGTTGCTCTTCTAAACAAGCATGAAGATATTCTTCCGCCCTTAGGTACGCTTTCTCCTTCTCTTTATGCTCGACTTCCAAGTATTTATTAATAAGGGTTTGGGCTAGGTAATACCCTAGGTCAAAGCTCCATCCTTTATCCATGACAGCATTTGCTTCACGGATGGTTTTGTCGATTTCTCCTTGGCTGTTGTAGTATTCAAATAACCAAATTAACGTTTGTAAATTCTCTGAGTCCACCGTGTAGCCCATCCTGTATAACTCAATCACATTTTGTTCATAAAGCTTCACTTCTTTTGTGTGCGCAAATGATTGAATCCACGTTGTCTCTTTTTGCTTTAGTTGAAGAAGGCGTTGCTCTAATTCATAGGCTGTGAACATACATACTAAGCTTTTCTCACTTGGCGAAAAATCAAGCTCGTTAATCATTCTGATACACGATTTCTTCCATACCTTTGTTTCAACAATATAATCCACCAGATGCACATATAGGTCCCGTTGTTCCACGCCTCTTGCTAGTAACTGCAGAATAATGGATAGTGAATCATCATATCTTTTCTGCTGCAGCAATACAGCTGCGTAATTTTCTAATAAAGCTGAATGGTGAGGATCAATGTTTAACGCACTCTCCAAATATTGCTGCTGAAGCTCTAGGTTTCCGTCTGCATTCGCACATTGAGCAAGTACATATAAACGCCAAGATTCTTCAACCTGCCCTTGAATGGATTGTACATATTCTACAACTTCCGTGAGTTTTCCTAGCTGAGCTGATAAATGCGCAAAATGAGATAAATTGAGGTCAAAAGGACTAACCTTCAGAATTTGGAACAAATTGTTATACTCTTCCTTTTGATTTTCCTCTTCCTCTGCAATGCTCGCTAGACGTATATATGCTGCTGTAAACATGGGATCAAGCTTTAGTGCTTCTTTATAGTAGTGCTTTGCCCCTTCAAAATCATCCTGGCTTATACATACTTCACCTAGACGGTATAACGGAAACGTGTCTTCGTTTATGGATAGAGCATGATTGTAATACTCGATTGCTGTCTCCACTTTTCCATCCTTTTCAAATAAACATCCGATGTAGCAAATGAGATCTATACGGTCCGGATACTTATCTTTGAGAAGATGCTGTAGAACCTCTCTTCCACGCTCATTAAATGGTGTTTCTTCTATTAGTCTTACATATAGGTCACAAGCTGCACTTATGTTATCGCTACGATCAGCCAACAATATTCCCGCTTCAACCCATTTAAGTGAAAGCTCTTTATCTTCCTCTTTCTCACTAGTAGTGAATAACCATTCTCCTCCGGTCATTAAAAATTCTAAGTCTTCCGTAAATATGTCACTTTGTTCTTTTAATAGTGTAATAGCCTCTTCACTTTGGTTTAATTGACTCATTACTTTTATAAGGGCTAATAAAGGTGATGAGTCCTTGGGATGTTGCTGCCTTGCTTCTTCATAGACCTTTTTGGCCTTTTTTAGGGATCCATCCTCTTCGTATATTTCTCCCATTTTCATGTATAGAAGATAGCTGTCCTTAACCTTTTTCAGTCCAAGCTTTAGGCCTGTCACAGCTTCAACTGTATTTTGATACGTAAACGCAAGGATGTTGGCCATCTCAATATATGGAAAAGGAGCAGAAGGTAGGAGCTTTTTGGCTACTCGTAATCCTCGTATTGCTCGTCTTGGCTTTTCCAGTCTTCTGTCACAACGAGCTCGTTCAAACCATGCATAAGCATCATATTTAAAATCTCTTAAAATTTCATTATATAGTTGTCTAGCCTCATCAAATTGATCTGTGTCAAATAGTAACATTCCATGGTTCATACGGTTCCAATAATCTCTGCTATTTATATCTAACGAAGCCCCAGAATAGTTAAGAGCTATTTCCGTTTCCTCTATACAATGATGACAGATAGCTAAGTATGACCAGGAATCATAGTGATCCGGCTCCAAGTTAATGGCTTCTTTAAAATGGTTGATTGCATCCCTATATTGATCTTGATCATACAAGATTCTTCCTTGTAAATAGTAATAGAAATGACTCCGCTTTTTCTCAACTTTTTCTAGTAGGTTCCTTGCTTCAGGATATTTCCCAGCTTTTACGTATGCCTGGGCACATACCAGGTGAAAATAATCGACTTCTCCATAACTTGTTTTAATGGACTGAACGCAACTGGTTAATAAAGACTCCTCTTCCTCAAGGTGCAGTAATCGAACAGCTGTTGCAGCCACATACAAATGGTGTTTATTCTTTTCTACAAATGTATAAAATTGCTTTTTAACGTTGTCGTCATTTTTCTCTAGAGAATCTAGAAAATATAACATTTCTTCTACTAACTGATGTTGTTCTTTTGAAAGTATCTCTAGTTTAGTAGCCTCTTTTTTAGGAATGACAGCAATCGAGTGGACTTGGTTGTTTCCATATTCCTTCTCCAGGTCTTGGTAGCTAATCGTGATCACATCAGCTATACTCGGATCTTGTATATAAAAAGCTTTTAGGTTTTCATCATAGCCAACAAGCAATTGAACATGTGAAGAGGTTGGATAATTGACAGATATAAACACAGACACGTTTTTGTCTGTTAATTGTTTAAAAAGCTCAACACTACCAAAAAAGTGCTGACTTGCCATGCCGTTAGAATCTAGGTATTTTGTGGTTGCATTAAGACTTGAACCACTAATATGGTACACTTGTTGAGCTATTTCATCTTGATTTCTTTGAACACCATATCGTTCTAAAAGCATTTCTAACGTTGCCGGTACACAATAATTATATTTTTGAAGTCTCGTCTTGGTTGGCAATTTCACTATTTTTTCTAGTGAAAGAGGAGAATCTGCCAACTCATAGGGAGTTCCTTTAAAAATCTTAGCGTGTTCCTTTGCAAATGGAATAAACTGATCAAACTCAGTATGTTGATATAACATGACCCCAAAAGAGTAGTTTAAAATGGTTCGGTACAACTGATAAGGTGAATACTCATCGATTTGTTTCTTTATGTCTAAGAAACTAGTAACCTCATTCAGCTGCCTAAGCTTTTTGGCTTTCTCTAGGTAAAGTGGCATATAATAAGGCACTTGTTCAATTCCCTTATTTATGAGCTCTAGCGCCTCTTCTATCTTTCCTTGCGCTGTATAAATGGTTTGTAAGATGAGATAACTATATTGCGGTTTTCTGCATTCTTCCAAACCTTTATTAGCGTAATACTCAGCTTTTTCCCAATCCCCTAAGCTTAAATAATAATTACTAAAGCGATCATGAATTGGTTCATCTGCAATCTCCGCTAATTTGTTAAGATATTTACTTGCTTCATTGAACCTCCGCATTTCAACAAGCACATTAATCATGGCATGATAAGCGTATCTTAATTCTCTTACGTTTAATGTATCAGCTTCCTCGGTTAAGATTTGAAGAAGTAGTTCCTCTACCTGAACGAATTGGCTTTTATCCATTAACTCATAGCTATACATGATTCGAGATAAAGAAGATGGATGGTTCTTATATCGATACCTAATTAAGAACTGACTGTACCGTTCCATTAACCCCGCATCAAAGGCTCTAACTACGTGCATCATACTTTCGTCATCTAAACGATCCATCCATTTTCTAAGTTCAGAAATGGGCATTTCTCTACATTCATTAATAATACTTACAGCAAGTGGAACTACTTGTTGATAATTATTTTCTTCTAACCCACCGCTTATCTGATCAACTACATAATCAAGATTAGTAATGACAGCCATGATATCGCTTCTCTCTATCTATAAATTTTCTATCTATTTATTTTATTTTAAAATTATCCGGATAGAATTGCATTACCTTTTTTTTGCAAACGAACCATAGGGAACCACCGGGAAGGTGCTTCTGGTTCAAGTTGTACTTTTATCAGAAAGATTTATCTTCTGCAATTTTCTTGCCTACCTAAAAGCAGGAGACCTCCCCTGGGTTTGGCTTCAAATAACCATGCCCATCTTTCAAAGTTGGCCCCTAAAGCAGTGTCAAGTCGATTCAGAGATTCGTACTTGGGGACTACCTCCCATTATTTGATGTAACTGAGATTCCATCTTCCTTAATCTCATCGCTTCTTCCAACGATCCATTAGATATAGTCCCTTCTCCTTTTAAATCAGAAATCGTTCTAGCCAAGCGAATAAGCTTGATTTGAACTCGATTACTGAGCCCATACTTCATCGATAACTGCTGTAATCGTTGTTGTTGCGTGTTAGTGAGTGGACTTGTTCTTATCAACTGCTCGAAGGATACTTTTCCATTACAAATATCCCTTCCGTAGCGAGCGTATTGCCTCTCCCTTGCAGCGATCACCCGAGCTCTTATATCAGCTGATGACTCTATTCCTGTAAAGTCATTTCCTTTTAGTTTGACCGGTTCAAGCGTTAGTAAAATATCTATACGATCTAGAATAGGACCAGAGACTCGACCTTTATACGATTTAATTTGTTTCTCTGTGCATGTACAGTACTGCTTACTAGACCCTAGGTATCCACAAGGACATGGATTCATGGCAGCAATAAAAATAAATTTTGCTGGGTAAGTGACCGTGGAGTGGACACGGCTGATTGTTACTTTTTCATTTTCTAAAGGTTGTCTCAGCATGTCGAGTGTCTTTTTCGAAAACTCTCCTAGTTCATCTAGGAAAAGGACCCCATGGTGAGCGAGTGAAACTTCACCAGGCTTTGGACTGGTACCACCACCTATGATAGAAACGGCTGAAGCAGAGTGATGAGGATGACGATAGGGAGGTAACGTAAGGGAATTTGAAGGTACCCCTGCTAACTGATAGAGGCTAACTTTCTCCAGCTGTTCCTCTTTCGATAGTGGCGGAAGAATGGACGGGAAGGTTTCTGCCAATAAGCTTTTTCCACATCCAGGTGGACCATCCATAAGCACATAATGTCCACCACTTGCAGCAATCTCCAATGCTCTTTTAGCAAAAGCATGGCCTATAATTTGGTTGAAATCTCGTTCGATTGTGATAGATTCATCGGTTTGATTAACAGGAGGTAAAAAAGGTAGAAACTGCTGTCCGTTGAGGGCTGCAATTACATCTTGAATAGATTGAATATAAACAAGCTCTAAATCGGGGATTTCAATACGAGGTAGATTCGGGTCAAAGGGAAGATAAAGCTGTTTTATTTTTAATCGTTTAGCAGCAAGGATTGCGGCAATCATTCCCTCAACCGGAAGAATGGTCCCGTCTAATGATAAAGCTCCGATAAAACCAGCATCTTCCGGTACAGAACTTTGCAAGAAGTTACCTGCTTTTAATATTCCAATCGCAATGGCTAGATCAAATAGTGGCCCATTTTTCTTTTGTTCCGCCGGTGATAGATTAATGGTCACCTTAATATCTAAGAGAGGAAAACCCATACTATGTAATGCTGCTGAAACTCGCTCCTTTGATTCCTTTACAGAGGCATCAGGTAACCCTACAATGACAATCGACTCTAAGCCGGTCTTCACTTGCACCTCTACTTGAACCCGATAACCTTCGAGACCTTTTAGACCGATACTGGTCACTTTTGTGGACATAATAGTCCCCCTTTTATATTTTTTTCACCAACAAGCATGTTTTGTTTCTACAATTTACTACTGATTTGGAATGTTTTTTATCATGTTACGTTTTAATGAAAGTGATCAATTTGAGGGAAAATATAAAATAGATTTAACGATGGAAAAATGAATATTTTTATGGGGGTTAAGAAAGCAACGGAGATTTTGCTTTTGAAGAAACTAAATGGAGAGAAAAGATAGTTTAATACTACCATCTTTTTCTGTTTTATGCCCTAGTAAATATTAAAATATTTAAAATTAAGCCAGGAGAACCTCCCCTAGCTTCTTGCTACTCCCATTCTATCTCTACAGCCCACTTCTTGGCTAACTTATCCAGCTTTTCTTCATACTCACCAGTTAATTGATCGTACTCTTCAAAAAAAGCGTCCGCTTCCTCATAATTACCTTCTAACCATGCATACTGTCCTTCAATATATTTTTCGACAGCTTTCACATCAATCTCATGTATGTCCTTCAATTGCTTCTTTTCAATACCTTCACCATATGCTTTAGAATCAGCTTGCATTTCTTCAAGCTTAGGAATTAATGTTTCTTTCGTAAAAACAAAAAACTCCTCTTCTGTTCCATTTTCCATCATGGAAGCTTCTTGCTCGAGTAAATCAGTAAATATAATTGTATATTCATGAGTATCCTTTAAATAGGTCAACATTGCCTCCGAATTAGCAGATGCACTTTGGAATAAGAAGTAACCACCAATTAATAATGGAATAAATGCAAGTAACGAATACAACCCTTTTTTCATCGTTTTTCACCCACCAAATTTCACCATTTAGGTTCATTATAAGGCAGATTTCTAGAATCGTATATTACTTTTTGACTAGTCCGGAAGCCATATGGACGGTTCTTCTGGCACTAAAAAGCTGAAGGTCTCTAATAACCTTCAGCTTAATTACCTTATATTAACCTTATTAGATTTAGCTTACCAAAATTGTACTAGCCAGCCAGGACGAGGTCCCTCCTTGTTTCTTCTAAATTTTTTAAAAAGAGCCACGAGACCCGTCCCCTTGGCTTGCTTTTGGTCCTCTTATATGAAGTAAGTTTGGTCACTTCCTATCATAAGAGATAAATATAATTGGAAATTATGTGGCTCATAATTTATGTGATCAAATCATAAAAAGTGGCTCAAAATCTAACTTATCAAAAACACTACTATTAAAACACCGACCCTTTGTGGAACAAAGTTCCTGTCCCCTCGTGCCCTAAATCGGGGATTTCGATATGAGGTAGATTCGGATCAAAGGGAAGATAAAGCTGTTTTAGTTTTAATCGTTTAGCAGCAAGGATTGCGGCAATCATGCCCTCAACCGGGAGAATGGTCCCGTCTAATGATAAAGCTCCGATAAGACCAGCATCTTCTGGTACAGAACTCTGCAAGAAGTTTCCTGCTTTTAATATTCCAATTGCGATGGCTAAATCAAATAGTGGCCCATTTTTCTTTTGTTCCGCTGGTGATAGATTAATCGTCACCTTCATATCTAAGAGAGGAAAACCCATACTATGTAATGCTGCTGAAACTCGCTCCTTTGATTCCTTTACAGAGGCATCAGGTAACCCTACAATCACAATTGACTCTAAGCCGCTCTTCACCTGCACCTCTACTTGAACTCGATAACCTTCAAGACCTTTTAGACCGATACTGGTCACTTTTGTGGACATAGTAGTCCCCCTTTTCTATTATTTTTTTCACCAACAATCATGTTTTGTTTCTACAATCTACTACTAATATGGAATGGTTTTTTTAAAAAAGAGTGTTTGCTTTTATATGGGTGTAACCGTCTAGTAGAATGAAACAGGGGATTTTCAGTAGATCTCATGAGGCAATGAGTGGAAAATAGTTTTAAATATCTTATGCTTTAAGGATCACACCTCTGCTGATGCCCGTTAGTCTTGCAATTTGTCTTGTAGATAACCCCTGTTTTCTTAAAGTTCTCAAGTAATGATCTCTTTCATCCCTCTTTATCTTTTGAAGATCAATGGAATGATTTACGTGACATATATGTTTAATGATATCGATTGCCTCTTTATCTGTAAGTCTTTTATTTTCAGATACATCTAAAAATTTTCCATCACTTTGTTTTTGATGAAACTCTATAAATAACGTTAAAGCTTCTTTAGGATTATTGTGAAAGATTCGCAGAATAAAATCTCTGTCAATCATGCTACAGTTGGTCACATATTCAGAATAACTGCTCCATTTATAGGTAGAAATCTTCTTGACCATACCTGCCTTAAGAGGATTTTGGTGAATGTATCTAAGAACATTTAATAAGTAGTTAACATCTTCAACGACTTCACTTCTAAATCGATCCTGAAATAAATGTCCACTACGGTCATACTTCATGTTGTACCAATAGACAAAGCTTGCCCCTAGTCTCCTCATCACAATTTCTAACTTTTCTACTCCCTCCTTAATCAGAAGGTGAACATGGTTGCCCATAAGACCATAGGCATAAATCTAGTATCCACTTTTTTCTTTATTTTTTTGAAGGATCTGCAAGAACACGGTCGCATCCTCATCCTCCTCAAATATGGTTTGCCGGTTAATTCCCCTTACAATAATATGATAAATTTTTGTTCCACTTTTTCTTCTTGCTCCTCTTGGCAAACTATCAGCATCCTTTCATTACTTATCGAAGTATAGAATCATATAGTTATCATGTTACGTTCTAATGGAAGTGATCATATTGAGGGAAAATATAAACTATATTAAAGAGGTGGAAAAAAGGAAGGTTTCTATGGGGATTAAGGAAAGGATTGTAGTTTTTACTTTTGAAGAAATTAAATGGAGAGAAATGATAGTTTTATACTACCATCTTTTTCTGTTTTATGCCCTAGTAAATTTCAAAATATTTAAAAAAGAGCCAGGAGAACCGTCCCCCTGGCTTTCATATTGAGACTATCATTTGAGGTGAAGGCCAGGAGAACAAAATCGTAACGCCTGGCTTTTTAATAGGCCACTATGGACAACTGTATTTCTGCTGGGACAAAGTCCCTGTCCCCTCGTTCCTCCGATAACCGTTCCCATGTTTTCCCCCAAAAAATAATTGGCAACCTTTTCCGAGTTAGCTCGTATTAATCTAGGAGGTGAATACTATGAAGTTAAAAGATATAAAAAATATTATTTATCAGTCTGAAGACAAAGAATTACTAAATTTTATTAATGATCATTTTGCTCACTCTAAGAATAAAAGGGTTAATGATTATAAGAATAACTTAGACTTGTTAAAGAGATTAGATAAAGATACTATAAGATTTGCAATTGCAAGAATGAAGAAGAGTGAACATAATAACGATTTAACAATACTTTCTCCAGTTATAACTATATTACTATCAATCTTCACTTTAGCTTCTTCAGTATTAGCAATTCAACTAAGAGATCTTGTATATCTAGCTTACTCGTTAAGTCTAATTATGATTTTGGCTATACTTACCCAAATTATAAGACTAATCCCACAGGTTAAATCAAGAAAGTTGAATGCGATTTTATTTAGAAGTCTTTTAGAAGATATCGAAAAAGAAAAAAAATCTTAAGGATATTGGAGAAATACAACTCTCGGGACCAACAGGGACTTTGTCTAAATCTACTACGGGACAAATTCCCTGTTCCCTGGTCCCTCTTTAGAAAAAATCCTATCCCCATAATCCCTATTTAATATTTCTTTATTGTCTTAATTATTCTATTTTTATATTCTTCACTTACTTTTTCTATTATATATGCATCTTTATCTTTTAATCTTACACTATACCCCATCTGTAAGAGTTGTTTATTTAACCACTTAAAACCTTCTCCTCCTTTCCCATAGTTACCATTATCATAACTTTCTAATAAATCATTTAATCTATCATCGTTTGAACTTACTTCAAAATATATAGTCTCGTTTTTATGTGTATTTTTTCTTACCTTATGTTGAACTATTAAATTAATTATCGCTGCTGTAGCAGAAATTCCACTTATAACAAGAATAATACTACCTTTTCTTAACTCTTTAATTATAGCTCTTTCTTTATATTCCCTTAAGAATAAAGAATCTCTAGTAAAATAACCATATGGCTTTTTCTTTAGAAAAATATCTTCTGCTTTTTCAGTCTTTTCCTGTTCAATAAGTTCTCCAAGGACAACTAACTGTAAGATATCTAATGATATATATCCTAATTCAAAAAGGGTATTTTTTTCTTTATTAATTTTTATAGTCAACTCGAACTCTAATGTTTGTTGAGCCAATTTATTTTGATCCATATTGCTCCCCCTTATTTTAACTTATTAATTTTTAAGTATGTATCAAATAAAATTAAGGTAACAATCATAAAATTACCGATTGTTACCTATCCTTAAAATTTATGAATATGAATTAACCTTCTCTAAAGCCTTCTCCTCAACCTCATAATACTCCACATACCAATCCACAAACCTCTGCAACCCTTCCTCAATAGAAGTCTTAGGTTTAAACCCTACAGCTTCCTGTAACAGGTCTGTTGATGCATAAGTAGCCGGAACATCACCTGGCTTAATCGGTTCAAATACTTTATTAAACTCAACTGCTTGCCCTAAAGTATTACTTAAGCACTTCTCCAATGTCTCAATAAACACCATAAGTTTCTCTGGATTGTTGTTACCTATGTTGTATACTTTATGCTTTACTTCTCCAGTTGGTGGTACAGTAAGAAGTCGTTCAATACCTTCAACAATATCGTCTATATAGGTGAAATCACGGTATAAGTCATTCTCAAAGTCACCATTATTAAATATTTTGATAGATTCACCTGCAAAGAACTTATCAGTAAAGCCAAAATAGGCCATATCTGGTCTACCCATTGGACCATAGACGGTAAAGAATCGTAATCCAGTTGCAGGGATCTTGTATAAATGACTATATGTATGAGCCATTAGTTCATTTGATTTTTTGGTTGATGCGTATAAAGATACCGGGTTGTCTACTTGATCAGACTCTTCAAATGGCACTTTCTTATTTGCCCCATATACAGAACTGGAAGAAGCATATACAAGGTGATCTACTGGGTAATTCCTACAAGCTTCTATGATGTTGTAAAAGCCAATAATGTTGCTTTGGATATAGACATCTGGATTTTCAATAGAATAGCGTACTCCTGCCTGTGCAGCTAAATTAATAACATAGTTAGGTCTATATTCCTCAAATAGTCTTGTAATGGTTTCCTTATCTGAGATATCTCCCTTTACAAATGTAAAGTTCTCATAAGGAGCCAATCGATCTAATCTAGTATATTTTAAGTTCACATCGTAATAGTCATTAATATTATCAACACCTATGACTCTACATCTTTGTTCCAGTAATTTTTTAGATAGATAGTAACCTATAAAGCCAGCTGCACCTGTTACTAGATAAGTTTTACTAGGATCTAACTGCTTGTAATTCAAGAGGCTTCGACTCCTTTACACTAGGTTTTGTTGAACGTCTTCCGATTGAATGATATTCCACACCCATTTCTTCCATTTCATTGACATTATAAATATTTCTTCCATCCAATACTAAAGGAGTTCTCATTAGCTTCTTATATGTTTCAGGTGTTACTGCTTTCACTTCTCCCCATTCAGTAAAGATAAAGCAGACATTCGCACCCTCAAGAGCTTGCTCTATATTGGAGACATATGTAATGCTACCTCTGCCATTCTTACCTTCTGGATAAACTTTTGCAAAGTTCTCCGCTCCTACCGGATCATATGCATATATATTCGCACCCTGTTCTAATAATAAAGGTACATTTTCAAGCGAAGCAGCTTCTCGTAAATCATCTGTACCGGGCTTAAATGTTAACCCTAGCACGGCAACTTTTAAACCATTAAAGGTAATCAGCCTTTTACTAGCTTTCTTATATAGCATCGTTTTCTGTTCCGTGTTTACATCTATAGCAGCCTTAACGGTTTTAAGATCATAACCGTTTTGTCTAGCAATATAATCTAGTGCTTTTGTGTCTTTAGGGAAACATGATCCACCATAGCCAATCCCTGCATTTAAAAACTTACTTCCAATACGCTCATCAAAGCTCATTCCCTTAGCTACATCCTTGATATCCGCTCCAACCAATTCGCAAAGATTAGCTATGTCGTTCATATATGAGATTTTTAAAGCAAGAAAATCATTGGATGCATATTTGATCATTTCAGCTGACCTTCTATTTACTGAAACAATCGGTAAGTGGAACGGCTCATATATTTTCATCAGCAATTCTTCAGCCCATTTACTTTCTGTTCCAATAATAATTCGCTCTGCATGTAACATATCATGTACAGCTGATCCCTGTGCCAAGAACTCGGGATTTGATGCTACCTCTACTCTCACATCATTAACTAAAAAATCCTGAATAAACTGTTCTACCTTGTCATTGGTTCCTACTGGGACTGTCGACTTTACAACCACTAAGCAGTCTTTTTCTACCGATTCAGCAATTTGCCTTGCAACAGTTGCAATATATGATAGATTAGCAGATCCATCAGGTTGCTCTGGTGTGCCTACACCAATAAGAATGGCATCTGCATCTTTATAAGCCGCTTGATAATCCGTTGTATAATTAATTCTTCCGGCTTCATAATTCTTTTGCATTAACTCTTCTAAACCTGTTTCATAAATTGGTGAAACACCAGACTTCATTAAACTCACTTTACTTTCATCAATATCAACACAGGTTACTTGATGGCCAACCTCAGCAAAACAAACGCCCGCAACTAAGCCGACGTAACCTGTTCCTGCTACTGCGATTTTATACATTCTTACTCCTCCTATGGATAAGATTGATTTAAAGTATAATTACTATAAAACAATCATTTATCCCATATTAAAATACAAAATAAAAAACTACAAAAATTCCCTGGCATAAGAAATTCTGTAGTTAGTTAGATTACTTTATAAACTTTAGAAAATATATAAAACACATTAAATTATCCATACCCTAGATTACATACTTTTATATATTAGCTGGGACAAAGTCCCTGTCCCCTCGTCCTCAGTTGTATACTCAATTCTTCCAGCAGAATAATTTTTTTCATTAACTCTTCTAAACCTGTTTCATAAATTGGAGAAAATCCAGACCTCATTAATTCTACTTTTTTTTCATCTATATCAACACAGGTTACTTGATGGCCTACTTCAGCAAAACAAACACCGGCAACTAAACCGACGTACCCTGTTCCAGCTACTGCTATTTTGTACATACGTTAGTTTTCCTTTCTAAAAATAATTTTTATAACAGATAATCAGCATATCCTTATACAAATAACCTAATAACTACAAATTACTAAGCTTATTAAGAGTAGCCTTTATAAGCTCTTTATTATTGCTGGTATCCCCATTGCAACAGTCTTAGAAGGAACATCTTTAATCACTACTGCATTTGGAGCAACAACCGCATCATCACCAATCGTAATATTACCTATAACTACACAGCCTGGATATAAAGTAACATTGTCACCAATAATTGGATATTGTGCCTTACCATTCCTATCTATCTTAGACCCAATTGTAACATTTTGGTAAATACTTAGATTCTTACCGACTGATGTCCCAGCACCAATAACTATTCCTACGGAATGTGCTATTTTAAGGTCCTTTCCAATTTTCGCCATAGGTGATATTTCGACTGAATGTAATGTAACGTTTAACCTCCAAAAAAAATGAGATAGTAATTTAAGTTTGTTATTATAAAACCAATTACTTAACCTATAGAATAATACAGCTCTAGCAGTTTTACCTGATAAAACATGCCATAACTTAAAGATATTCTTCTTAATTAACACTAACGTTCTTCCCTTCAATAACCTTTTATAGGTGTATTGCAAATAGATTTTAAATTCTTGTAAAATTCAACCCTCTTTTTTTGTAGGATATTTGACTCGTACTCTTTTGCCTTTGTTATATTAGACTGACTAACCTTTTCCATTAATGCGGGGTTATTAATAAAATTTATTATACTATTTGCAAAACCTTCCACATCCTCAGGGTCTACTAAGTAATCACTACTTAACAATTCAGGTATGCCACTTACTGGAGTTGAAATACAAGGAAGTCCTACCGCCATAGCTTCAATTAATGCCCTCGGTAATCCTTCTGCTCTTGTAGGGAAAATGAACATATCAGAATCAATTAAAATCTCTCTTATTCTATTTTTGCTGGATAACATCCCCGTGAAATGAATACTCGACTTTATATTTAGCGAATCAGCTAATTCTTCAAAATATACCCTTTTGTCACCATCACCAATAAAAATAACTTTTACATTATACCCCTTTTTTTTCACAATAGATAATGCCTTAATTAAGGTATCATGACCTTTAACAAAATTATTTATATTATTTGCTGTATGAACGATTTTAAGTTCTTTCTTATTTAAAAACATTTTAGGCTCTGAGTAAAAGTCAGTTTCTAATGAAATAGTAGAATAGCTTGACTCAAAGAAATTCTTCGTGTTTCCAAATTTTCTTATATGCGAAGGGTATCTTGATTGTAAATAGTTACTAGTAACATATGACGAACCATTAGCTTCCCGACACATCTTCTTTTGATAATATGTCCAATTAAATCTGGCAATTACCCCCATAAAACCCTTTGTTACTTTTGGAGATAAACTATCCCACGGATCAGCGACCACCTCCACCGCAAAAGGCTTACCCGTTTTTCTAAATTCTTTATATAGTATAAATGATAAAGAAGAAGGTATTCTAAAGATTGCACAATCACAATCCACAATTGCAGAGCTCAACAGTTTACTTATTCTTTTTATGTTTCCGATATATTCTTTAGGGCCGCGAAAAAACGGCATATCAAACACTTCTACGGAACTGCCATCAACCCTTAAGTAACTATCCTGGTTAATCTCCTCAACCTTCATTACCCTTGAAACCACTCTAACTTCGTTAAATACTTCTAGATATCTTTTACAAAATTCGTAATCATAAATTGTTTTACTCCAAACTTTTCCATCAGGTGTTCTATATAAATGAGCGTCTATTACAAGTAATAACTTCACTATTAACCTCCCATTTAGAATCAATTTCTAAGTCGATATTTTATTTATCTAACCTTACCAAACAGATTTAATACTTTTGAAAGAACAAAAAAAACTAAAGTAATAGCAATAACATAACTAGATGTCTGAACAATTTTCAAGTTACTTAATTGAAAGTTTAATATAATTAATCCGAAAATAATTATAGAAAACAAATTAAAATTAGATCTTTTCATATATAAATATGAAATTTTATATATCATCCCTAAAATGTACATTCCTAAAAACACTCCAGGTATCCAAAAGTTCATAAACATAGTTCCAAGGGTTTCAGTTGGTAATGAAGAAGGAAATAATCTATTAAATGGTACTGAAGGTATAACATCCTGCCCATCCACTAATGTTCTCAAGTATACCCCTTCATCTACAGGTGGTTTATCACTATATAACCTACTGGGGATCGGTGCTATTAAAAGATCGACATAACTTCTTCCTAACCAAATGTTTTTCAGATCAAAATGATTTGTAATAAATAAATAGTGGTCTACATAACTTATTTGCTGAAAGACACTACCAGTACTCTCAATGACATCATTATAAATATGAGTAGGGTTATTAACTAAATTTTCAAATCCGTCAGGGCTTCTCAGTATCGGTATGACTACTATATAGATTAATAAAATAGGTACTAGTAAAAAGGTTTTTAAAGGTACTTTTTTAATGCGTACCACACCATAGTGCCATACAATTACGCATGTAACTAAAAATTGCAAAGTCGGTTTTCGACCACCAAGGGTCGAAAGAGTAAAAGAAACAAGTAATATTAAAAGAAATAAAATTATATACTTTAGAATATTTTTTTTAAACTTAAAGGTATATATAAAAGTATAGACAGATATATTAAGGAAGATAAACAATACTAGAGTATATCCATTACCAGATGTGAATTCTGCTCTATGTTGCAGGTTATTAATTAAAAAGTAAAAGCCACCTATATCATTTAAGAATATTAGGTAACCGAATAAGCCAATTAACCCGGAAGTTAAAAAAATGGTATTATATCTAATTCTACTCTCCTTAAATTTAAGAACTGGGATACTAGAGATAAAAGCATTTGGAATTCTAAATTTCAAACCAAAAAGCAAACCTATAAATCCGATTATTTGTACTAATCCATAAAATGATATAATTTGATCTAATTCATTATATTGAAAATGTCTACTTATATTGTGATTAATCACATCATTATTGATACTAATAGATAATAAATATGGAACAGTAGTTAAGACTAAAAAGAAACAAGAAATCATTAGCGGGGACAACAAATCTCCACCTTTGTTTCTCCAAATTATCATTGGAGTTAAGAAAAAAACTAATAGTATTAAACTAACAACAAAAATAATCATATGCACTTAACCCTTCTAGTCTTTGTCTATTTTTCTTAGATGAACAATTAATTTTGTTTTTTCCTAAATTTAATATGGATTCATACTTTGTATCTGAATATAACAATTGATATAAATAGCCTAATGATATTTGAAAGAATAACGGAATAAACCGCCCCATCTATACCATACAAAGGAATAAATATCAAAGAAAAAATGAAAGTAATTATTGTAGAAGTTATCATTATAGGTACTTGGACTGTGTATTTTTTTACTGCTATTAACGCAGTTGAAATAAAACTAGTGGTATACCAAAACAGTCCCGCAATCATCATGAAAGTTAGAGTATACTTTAAATCACTATAATCATTGGTATACAATATAGAAAGAATAGTATCCCCATAAAAGTAACTTGCCAATATACTAAATGAAGATACGACAAAACCAAATAACATAAGATTTTTCAAAAGCTTGTAAAAGGTCACAGCATCCTTATTAACGTAGTATTTTGCTAATCTAGGAATCGCGGCGTGGCATAACGCAGAAATAACAGTTCCAAAGGCTATCATGATATTCATTATTGAAGAATAAAATCCTACATTTCTCTCGTCCATAAAATATTGTATCATGAATCTAGGTAAATTAGAGTTTAATGAGTCTAAACCCGCAACAAAGCCTAAAGGTAACCCCAATACTATAAGTTGCTTACTATTATTTTTAAGTATTATAAGTACATTCTTACCTTTTGTTAATATTTTCTTCCTATTATTTAAATGAACTACCCATTTTAAATTATAAAATAAGAAAATCGCTAAAAATGAAATAGACTGGAATAAAATAGATATAAGAATACTTCCAAAGACTATTAGACTGATAGTAAAAAGAATAACTGACAATAAGCTTTGTAATATTTTTGAGTAGGAAAGAATATCCATTCTTTCCTTTTGTTGAAATAACCCGTGTGAAACATCTGATATCGACTCAAAAAAACGGTATAATGCCATTGCTAAAATTATTAATTTTGTATCAAATATAAAATCGCTTAACAAAACTATAAAAGCTGTAACTACCAGCCCAATAGCACTTGTTAAAACTCTCGTATAAAAATAATCATTAAATTCATATAATTGAACATAATCCGCTGCTTGAATACTTCTGAAGTTCATACCTAAAAACAAGAAAATTGGAATAGTAATAGCCAGGCCTAGAGAATATTGTCCTAACACCTCAGGTGAATTAACCTTAGCAATTATTACAATAATAACCCACTGACTAAAGGCAAACACTGTATTACCCATAATTGAATACATAAAGCTATTTTTCAAAGAAATTTGACTTGTAATTGGCTTCAAGTTTAAATGCTCCATTACTTTTAAAATAAGATAAAAATTATACTTTATTGTATACACTTAAAATTATTGGTGTAAAAACAAATTAATAATTTCTACATGATAGTTTCAAAAAGTTATATCACTATATATAATTTTTTATTTCTTTCCCCATATAACTCTATTTACATAATCCGTATAAGACAATATTATCCTAAGTACCTTATCCGAAACATTAGGCATACTATAGTCGCTAACAAATCTTAGAGTATCATCTACTTGAGTTTCTAGAATATCTAACCCTTGCAAAATTCTTTTCTTCTTAAGCCCTACCATCATCACCGAAGCCTCTTCCATTGCCTCTGGCCTCTCATGAGCTTGTCTAATATTTAGTGCTCTAAAACCAAGAATAGAAGACTCCTCACTAATTGTTCCACTATCACTTAGGACAGCTTTTGACATAATTTGTAGTTTTACATAGTCATTAAACCCTAGGGGCTTCAACGTTTTAACCAGTGGATTAAACTTAATGCCTTTAGCTTCAATCATTTTTCTTGTTCTAGGATGTGTACTTACAATCACCGGCATATTATATTTTTCAGCTATAGCATTTAAACTATCAACTAGGTCTAAGAAGTTCGATTCTGAATTAATATTTTCTTCTCTGTGTGCTGAGACAACGAAGTAGTTTCCTTCTTTAAGTTCCAATCTCTCTAGAACATCTGAGTTCTCAATATCATGTTTTCTAGAGTTAAGAACTTCATACATTGGGCTTCCTGTTTTTATAATTCTATCTGAAGCAAAACCCTCTCTAAGAAGATATTCTCTAGCAATATCACTATACGTTAAATTAATGTCAGCTGTATGGTCAACTATTTTTCTGTTAGTCTCTTCAGGCACCCTTTGATCAAAGCATCTGTTTCCAGCCTCCATGTGGAAGATTGGAATATGTCTTCTCTTAGCAGCAATCGCACATAAACAGCTATTTGTATCTCCCAGAACTAAAAATGCATCTGGTTTTACTTCTTCCATTATTGGATCAATTTTAACAAGAATATTCCCTATCGTCTCTACAGCCGTTCCAGTAGCTGCATTAAGAAAATAATCCGGTTTCTTTAAATTAAAGTCATTAAAAAAAACTTCATTTAATTCATAATCATAATTTTGACCAGTATGGACTAAGGTATGTTCTATTGCATTTGATTCTTCTAATTTATTAATAACAGCTGACAGTCTAATAATCTCCGGTCTAGTACCTACCACTGTCATGACTTTTAATTTTTCCATTTATTTATACCTCCAAGAAATAGGTGTCTGGCTTTTCTGGATTAAAATACTCGTTTGCCCACATAATCGTGACCATATCGGTATCCCCTAGATTTTCAATATTATGTGTGTAACCAGTAGGTATATCAACTACTTCTAATTTTTCTCCACTTACAAAATATTCGATGACTTTAACTGAATCAATCTTTCTAAAACGAATAACCCCTTTTCCACTTACCACAAGGAATTTCTCATTCTTTGTGTGATGCCAATGATTGCCCTTTGTGATACCTGGTTTAGAAATATTCACAGAAACCTGTCCTCTATCTGGGGTTTTAATAAACTCTGTAAAAGACCCTCTTTGATCTACGTTCATCTTAAGGTCATAACTAAACTGGTCTTCCGGCAGATAACTCAAATACGTACTATATAACTTTTTCGTAAAAGGTTCAGACATATTTGGAACAGCTCGTTCTTCACGACTTTTCTTAAATGAATAAATAAGTTCTACAATTTCACCAAGTGTAATCGTATGAACTATTGGAACTTCACAAAAATCTCCCTTATTATTTTCTTTACCTTTTAAAGCATTGATAAATTCACCAACTACATCATCTATATAAACTAAGTTCATTACTACGCTAGGATCATTCACATTAATCGGTAAAACGTGTGCAACGTTATGACAAAATGTAGCTACTGCACTATTGTAATTTGGTCTACACCATTTCCCAAAAACATTTGGTAAACGATAGACAAGTACTTTTGCACCAGTTTCTTTACTATAATCGAAAAACAAGTCTTCACCAGCTTTTTTACTGATCCCATAAGGATTATCTAGTTCAGCCTGTGTAGATGAAGAAATCATTACGGGACAAGTATTTTTGTGTTTTTTCAATGTTTCTAGTAATGTTGATGAAAAACCATAATTACCGTCCATAAATTCTGACTGGTCCTTTGGACGATTTACTCCTGCTAGATGAAACACGAAATCCGCTTCTTTACAATATTCTTCAAGTAATACTTGATCAGTTTCCCTACTGAATTCAAAGATATCTGTGTAATTTTGATTTCTTAACTCTGCGATTAAGTTTTTACCTACAAACCCTTTTGCACCAGTCACTAATATCTTCATGATTGATTCCAGCCTTTCAACTCTTCACGAACATAATCTAGCATTAATAATTTGTCTTTAATTCCCTCAATAGATAATCTCTCCGTATTATGAGAGTTGTACTCCTCTTCAGAGGATAACTTCTGATCGCCTTCTACGAAATACTTATCATAGTTTAGATCTCTTTTGTCAGCAGGAACACGATAAAACCCACCTAAGTCTTGAGCAACTACATGCTCTTCCCTAGTCAGTAATGTTTCATACAACTTTTCTCCGTGACGTGTACCAATAACTTTGATTTCATTATCTACATTAAATAACTCCTTAAGAGCTTGTGCTAAATCTCCAATAGTTGATGCGGGAGATTTTTGGACCATGATGTCTCCAGCTTCAGCATTTTCGAATGCAAATACTACTAATTTTACAGCTTCTTCAAGACTCATTAGAAATCTAGTCATATTGGGATCTGTAACAGTTATAGGTTGTCCGTTTTTTATCTGTTCAATAAATAGAGGAATTACTGAACCTCTTGATGCCATAACATTCCCATAACGTGTACCACAAATAAGAGTTCTATTAGGATCTACTGTATTTGACTTGGCTACAAATACCTTTTCCATCATTGCTTTCGAAATGCCCATAGCGTTTATTGGATAAGCAGCCTTATCTGTAGATAAGCAAATAACTTTCGTTACATTATTTTCAATAGCTGCAGTAAGAACATTTTCTGTACCAATCACATTAGTTTTTACAGCTTCTAGAGGGAAGAACTCACACGAAGGTACTTGTTTAAGTGCTGCTGCATGAAAAATGTAATCCACACCGTACATAGCATTTTTTACACTTGCTAAATCACGTACGTCTCCTAAATAAAATTTGAGTTTATCATTTTTATAAAGCTTTCGCATATCATCCTGTTTCTTTTCATCTCTTGAAAAAATTCTGATTTCCTTTATATCTGTATCTAAGAACCTATTCATTACAGCATTGCCAAAAGAACCTGTGCCGCCTGTAATAAGTAGAGTTTTATCTTTAAACATGTATTAAACCTCTTTCCTTTTATTTGAAGTGGCTCATAATTATTTCATATGAGTGCTTTGCGGTATAATTACTATCTAAATACTCCCTAGCGTTTTCGCCCATTTGTATTCTCAATTGCTTTTTACATAGTGCCTGCACGTGCCTATTGAATTCTTTAATATTACCACTCTCGCACCAATAGCCAAACTTTCCTTTTTCAATAACATGTCCGATATCAGTGTTTATATCAGTTGCTGCTAGCACAGGCATGGAAGCCTGCATATAAGAAAGCATCCTTGATGGAAAGTTAGGTATTGTAAATCTCTTATCCAAAAATATTAGTCCAACATCACACGAATTAGCTAAAAGCTCATAATCATCTTTAGGCAACTGAGAAAATAATTGTGCATTCGTTAACTTAGCATTATCCATAAAAGTTTTTAATTTATTAAACTCTGTTCCCGCTCCAGCAATGACAAAATACACTTGATCATTATTTTCATTTGTTCTCAAGCACTCAATTAAAAAATCAAGTCCTTGAGGTTTTCCTAAGTTTCCACCATAAATAAACACTGTTTTATTTTGGGGAATATTATATTTCTCTTTAATTTCCGATATCTTCTGTTCATTCTTTATTACACTCTGGGGGTCTATGCTATTAGGGCAAACCTCAACAATTTCCCGAGGTATCTCTGAATTATGTTGTATTATAAAATCTACATTCGCTTTTGACATACAACCTATATAATCAGATATTTGGTATAGCTTTTTTTCTTTAGTTCTAAAATAGTTATATAGTAATCCTTTAAAACCACCTCTTGCTAACATTCCAAGATCTATTGCATTTTGTGGAAATATATCCTTCAAAAGCAAATATGCCTTTGCATTGTCTCGTTTCTTTACGTACTCAACAGCTTTTTGTAATGTTATAGGTGGCGTCGAATATACAACTAAGTCAAATTTAACATCATGAAAATACTTTTTTATACCTTGTAAGAATTTTGACTCCAAGGTAAGCGTAGAAATACCCTTTTCTATTAAATTTGTTTTTTGAGTATTCCCTATCTGTAGTTTTAGAATTTTATTACTCTTATTGTCTATTAACTTTGTTGGTTGTTGCTTTCTCTTTTCAGTGGGAGAAATAATATATACGTTATGGCCACCTTTTTCAAACTCTCGCATCAAATCAGTGTATATTCCATTTTCCTTAATTGTTGAGAAATCTAGTAGTGTTAAAAAAAGTATATTCATCCTTAAACTCTCCTCACTGGGACGCCTATATAAGTTCCAGTTTCATTTATATCCTTAACCACAACTGAACCTGCCCCAGTTTTGCATCCACTTGCGATGTTTACGTTATTACTTACTATAGTACCAATTCCTAACCATGTTAACTGGCCAACTTTCACTGTGCCAGCTAAATGTGAACCAGGTGAAATATGAACATAATCCTCAATTGTATTGTCGTGGTCGATCGAAGTACTTGTATTTATAATGCATCCTTTTCCGATTTTAGTGCAGCAATTAATTACGACTCCTGCCATGATAGCTGTACCAGAAGCTATGTCAACCTGTTCTCCAATAACAGTATTAGGATGAATTAACGTTGGTATGCTTGCACCTTCAGTTTCAAGCCTTTCTTGAATTTTTTTGCGAGTTGCGTTATTCCCAACACCTACAAAAATGTCCCAACCATTTATATGTTCAATAGCTTTATCAGACTTCCCAACAACTTCTAACCCCATCGATAATTTAATGTTTTGGTTATCATCTAAAAAAGCAATACTCTGCCATTTATTCATTTTTAATGCGATATCAGCTACAACTTTACCATGTCCGCTAGCACCAATTATGAGAAGTTTGTTTTTCATGATTCCATTCGTTCCTTGTTAGTTCCCTTAAAATGTTCCATCGTCGCTGCAGTTTCTGAGTTGATACCTTCCCTAACAAATACCTTTTTCATCGTTAGAAAAATAATCTTCCAATCTCCTACAAAACTGACATTATCTACATATTCCACATCTAGATTAAATTTATCTTCCCAACTGATTGCATTCCTACCACTAACTTGAGCTAATCCTGATAAACCAGGTCTAACTTTGTGTCGGCGTTTTTGATGCTCATTGTAAAGGGGAAGGTATTGTACTAACAATGGTCTAGGGCCAATAATAGACATATCACCTTTTAATATATTGAAGAGCTCCGGTAGTTCATCGAGTGATGTTGAACGTAGGAACCTACCAAACTTCGTCAACCTTATACTGTCCGGTAATAAATCACCATTATCATCTCTTTCATCTGTCATTGTTCTAAACTTATACATCATAAAGACCTCTTCATTAATACCCGGACGTTGCTGCTTAAACAATACCGGACTCCCTAGTTTAGTTCTTACTAAGATAGCTACTACTAAAAGAACAGGACTTAGTGCTACAATAGCCATCAATGACAATATGAAATCCATCGGTCTTTTTATAAACCTTCTATAAAATCTACCTTTTGAATGACTCATTATTTACACCACAATTTCTTTATAATTTCTACAATTTTCGCCAAGTCGGCATCCGTTATCTTCGTATCAGACGGCAAACAAACACCATTCTCAAACAACTTCTCCGATACATCCGTTCCAACAAAATTATAATTCTCAAAGAAAGGTTGCATATGCATAGGCTTCCAAATCGGTCTTGACTCGATATTCTCAGCTTCCAACGCTTCAAATATATCAATTGGCCTCACTTTACCAGTTAACGTCATTGAGCTTAACCAGTAATTCGGTGCATCCCAATCAGTGTTAGGCATAAACTGGACTCCTTCAAGCTCACCAAGTTCTCTCTTATAAAATTCATAGATATAATTCTTCTTTTCTACACGTTGATCTAAAACTTTTAACTGCCCTCTACCAATACCAGCAACAACATTACTCATTCGGTAATTGAACCCTAATTCGCTATGTTGGTAGTGTCTAGCTTGGTCTCTAGATTGAGTTGCCCAGAATCTTACTTTAGCAATTCTCTCTTCATTATTAGAAACAAGCATCCCACCACCGGAAGTCGTAATAATTTTGTTTCCATTGAAAGAGAAGATGCCATAATCGCCAAATGTTCCAGTATGCTTACCTTTATAGTAAGTTCCTAAACTTTCAGCAGCATCTTCTATTAAAACAACATTATGCTTCTTACAAAGTTCTACGATTCTATCCATATCGGCAGACAAACCATAAAGGTGAACTACGATGACTGCTTTTACTTCGGGGTACTTTTGAAAAGCTTCTTCTAAAGCTTCCGGGCACATATTCCATGTTTCATAATTACTATCTATAAATACTGGAACAGCATTTTGATAGATAATCGGATTAGCTGTAGCTGAGAACGTAAGAGTTGGACAAAAGACGATATCCCCCTCACCAACACCAGCGGCTTTTAATGCTAAATGAATAGCTGCAGTACCAGACGAAAGAGCTGCTGCTGCTTTAGAGCCAACTTTTTCTGCTAGTTCCCTTTCAAATCCATTTACGTTTTCTCCTAGAGGGGCGATCCAGTTTGTATCAAAAGCTTCCTTTACATATTCCATTTCATAACCTTCATCACTCATATGAGGTGATGAAAGAAAAATTCTCTCGTTCACTTTTGTTGTCTCCATCTATATACTTCCTTCCATCGTTAAGTTAATATTTTAGTAGATTAGGACTTACTTGGAATCTTCAAAACTATTACTCCAACCAACTTCTAAACCACTAAAATCGTTATCTACTTCTGATAGCCACCTCGTAATATCTATTCAATCTACCAAGAAAATACGAATTAGATATTCACTTCATAACCATCCAAAACCGAGTTTCTTCCTATTATATATACCAACTAACAAATAAAATAAAAAACAGGGCATCAAACCCCACCTCACACCATACCAATGACAACAAAGTGTCTAAGGTAGATTTCTACCCACAGCATAGCCGAGTACCTCCCTTGATAAAGATAAGGAGACATCACCTTTGATCTTAATACAAATAAGTAACTAAAAAGACTAACATATAAAATCAAAGGAACGGCACATTACTATCTTCCTCTTCCTCGCTCTCATCATGTCCTTCTTCATTACCATGAACACTACATTGAACTTCACCGTCTACATACACAACCACACCATCAAGTGGACAGATTCTATCACCATAACCCTCCAAACGCTGGTTAAACAACATATCCGAATGTTCACGATTACTCAAAGCTAAATCTCTATCATAATCTCTTTCTATAATTTGTAGATTATATAAACAAACTTCCTCTTTTAATTGCTCTTGTAGCCCAACAAACATTGGACTAGCAACCGCAGCCCATATTCCTATAATAACCACAACACAAAGCACTCAATTAAAGTTAAACCTCTAGAATTACACCACTTACTTTTTTCCATAATAGTACCGCCTCTCGATTAGTTGGTTTGATGAACAATCTCAAGGCGGTATAAACATCCAACTATTATTTAAAAATCTCTTTAGCTTGTAGAGCTTATCTATTTCTATCAAAAGCTCGAAGAGCTCAACTTTTCTTAACCTCCAAGCTCGCAAGAGCTCCAAAATCTTCCCTCAACAACTCTACCTAACCCTCTCCATCTCCAAAAGAGCCTCCAGGTAATCCAATAACTCTTCTCTTAACTCAGGATTCTTTATCGCAAACTCCACCGTAGTCTTAACAAACCCCATCTTCTCCCCAACATCATACCGCGTACCCTCAAAATCATAAGCAAACACACGCTGAATTCCGTTAAGTTTTTGAATCGCATCCGTTAACTGAATCTCCCCACCAGCACCAATCTCCTGCTGCTCCAAGAACATAAAGATCTCAGGTGTTAAGATATAACGGCCCATAATCGCAAGATTAGAAGGAGCAGTACCCCGCTCAGGCTTCTCCACAAACTGATTCACGCTATATCGACGTCCGATCTTCGTAATAGGATCCACAATCCCATAACGATGAGTCTCCTCATCAGGCACCGTCTGCACCCCAATAACAGAAGCTCTAGTCTCTTCATATTGATCAATCAACTGCTTCAAACAAGGAGTATCCGCCTGAACAATATCATCCCCAAGCAATACAGCAAACGGCTCATCCCCAATAAACTTACGCGCACACCAAATCGCATGACCTAATCCCTTAGGCTCCTTCTGACGAATATAATGAATATCCACCATATTAGAAGAATACTGAACCTTCTCTAACAAATCCGTCTTCCCTTTCAAAGACAAGCTTTGCTCAAGCTCAAACGCATGATCAAAATGATCCTCAATCGCACGTTTCCCTTTACCAGTCACAATGATAATATCCTCAATACCAGACTTAACAGCCTCTTCAACGATATACTGTATCGTTGGCTTATCAACTATAGGCAACATCTCTTTCGGCATAGCCTTCGTAGCCGGAAGGAACCTTGTTCCTAATCCCGCAGCTGGAATAATAGCTTTCCTAACCTTCTTCATAAGCTCCTCCTACATACCTGTCAATACCTTATTTTTCAGAGAACGAAGTTCTCACATCTTTTAATGTCCAAAGAACGGAGTTCTCTCTTGCGCACTTATCAGATTGAGAACCAATTTCTCCCAAAACTCCCAACTCAACCACTAACCAAACCATACCCCACTTCATCCATTCGACCATTAGCCACCGCAAGCAAATACGCCCTCATCTCATCCACACTCATCTTCTCAAAGCCACTAACAAACGTGTGAACAATACTTGGATCCACCAAAACCGCTTTCCCAATATGAATCTTCGGAAAAACCTGCTCAGTATGTACTTCGTTATCATTCAACAGCTCTTCATACATCTTCTCACCAGGACGAATCCCACTATAAGCAATTCCAATCTCCTCAATACTAAATCCAGATAATTTAATAAGGTTTTTCGCCAAATCCACAATCTTCACCGGCTCACCCATATCAAGCACAAAAATCTCGCCACCTCGAGCCAACACACTAGCCTGAATCACTAACCTAGAAGCTTCCGGAATCGTCATAAAATACCTAGTCATATCCTGATGCGTAACCGTCACCGGTCCACCAGCTTTAATCTGCTTCGTAAACAAAGGAATCACACTACCACGACTACCCAGCACATTCCCAAACCGAACCGCCACAAACCTTGTGTTACTAACACGGTCAATCTCCTGAATGACAAGTTCTGCAAAGCGCTTCGTCGCACCCATCACATTCGTCGGATTAACAGCCTTATCAGATGAAACCAAGACAAATGTCCCAACACCGAAGGTGTCCGCCGCCTCTGCCACATTCTTCGTCCCAAAGACATTATTCTTCACGGCTTCTTCAGGATTACGCTCCATCAACGGAACATGCTTATGAGCAGCCGCATGATACACAAAATCCGGCTTATGCTTATCCATCACTGAGAAGATTTTATTACGATCCTGAATATCTGCAATTTCTGTGACTATTTCTACTTTTGTATGTGGAAATAGCGATAATAAGTCCATTTCGATAGAATAAATACTGTTCTCACCATGTCCGAGTAAAACCAACTTTTGCGGTTCAAATCGCATCACTTGACGACAAATCTCTGAACCAATCGATCCACCAGCACCTGTTACTAAAACCACTTTATTTGTAATGTTTTCTGAAATCCTCGCCGTATCCAATTCAACTGGCTCTCTTCCAAGTAAATCCTCAACCTGAACATCGCGGAAGTTTTTCACCGATACTCTTCCAATCATCAAATCCTCAATCATCGGAATCATCTGTGTCTTTGCCTTTGTGTTTCGACATCCTTGGAAAATCACATTTAGCTCCTTCTTACTTAAAGAAGGAATCGCAATGACGATATTATCAATCTGCAAATCTGTTACTACCTTCTCGATGCAATCTGCACCACCTAAAACAGGAATTCCTAAAATATGTAGACGATGCTTTTTCAAATCATCATCAATAAAAGCAACTGGCTCTAAATCAGCATCATGGTTTTGAAGTAGTTGACGAACAACCATCTGCCCTGCCGCACCTGCTCCAACAATTAACGTACGTTTCTTTTCCTTTGTAGCTCTTACATATCTACCTCTATACATTCTCCACGAAAAACGCGAACCACCAATCAGTAATATATGTAGCATCCACGTAATTAATAACGCCCGAAAATACAAATCGCTATGTATAATTAACTGAACAGCAGCCGCTAAAATGATCGATAACGTTACAGCCTTCGTAATCGCAATCATTTCCGGAACACTCGCATATTCCCACGCTTTTTTATAAAGATGATAGATCGACGCAAACATATGATGTCCAACTAATAGAGTAATTGCACTAACTAGCAACGAAGGAATCGAAAAGATTGCAAGATTCGGATGAATGATAAAATAACTGATATAAATCGCCGTGATGACAATCATCGAATCTAATATAATAAAAAACGTTAACCGGTTTATGTATGACAAAATGATGGCACTCCCTTGACTGCTAATGTTGATGACCGTAGTCAAAATAGATATATGCGAATAAGTGATAACTACTATTTTTTAACTTTTCAGAAAGTTGCTTACAAACTCCCCTAAAAAATACCAAAGAACTTCTTACTTTTGATCCTTTGGGGTTCTTCTTTATAAACATTATTTCCCTCAACTAAAATTTCTGCGTTTTCTTGAAATAGATAGACCGTATCTAATCCAAATTCCTTTTGCACAGCTCCATATGCTGCTCTCAGTCGAAACGGTCGACTTGTATCATTATGAGCATCAGAAGCAATAAAATGAGTAAGCTGATTTTCTACTAACTGGAGAGAGAACTTCTTAATCTTCTTTCCTAAATCACCGGTGATACTGCTAGCTGTTACTTGCGAAAGTGCACCTTTTTTCACCAGGTTATATAGAATATCTGGATTCTCGATGATTTGTTGATTTCGTTCTGGATGAACAATAATCGGTGTGATCTCTTTCATTTGAATATCGAATAATAAACTTTCTGTATAGGCTGGAACATGATTCGACGGTAATTCGATGAACAGGTATTTTCCAGAATCATTGATGGTTAGGATTTTCTCTTGTTCGTAATCCTCTAGAATTTCTCCATATATACGAGGCTCTTGGCCGGGTAAAATCTGGAGTGGAATTTTATTTTCTTGTAGCGCATCATTTAACCTATGCACGTCTTGAACAATCGTCTTCTTCTCATTTTCATAATGTTGATTAAAGTGAGGAGTTGCGACAATTTTCGTAATACCTTCGGCAACGGCTATTTTCGCCATATGTAAGGATTGAGTTATGTCCTTTGGACCATCATCTAGGCCAGATAGAATATGGCAATGTATATCAATCATGACTATCTACCCACCTTCCTTCCAATATCCGACAAGATTACTCTACTAATACTAGCACAGACTTTCGCTTCTCGAAATAGGTGTATTTTGTCGAAACTTGATAGATATTCGTTATTTTGATATATAATATACTTCCTATTTTTTTACAAAAAAAATACACGTAAACTCCAACATATAGAGTTTACGTGTATAAGGGTTTTTATATGAATATAAGTTTCTATAACGTTCTCAGTCTTTTCCGTAATAGTAGTAATACTGACTTTCTTTAAAGGCTTTATTATTCAATACAACACCTAATAGCTTGGCTTTTGCATTGTTTAACTGCTCCTTTGCACGAATGGCCATTTCCGTTTCGGTCTTACCACTATTTACAACCAGTACCACTCCATTACATTGATTCGCTAACACTTGCGCATCCGTTACCGCTAACACCGGTGGAGTATCAAATATGACAAGATCAAACAACTCATACGCCTCTACTAGGAGATCCTCCATTCCTCTTGATCCAAGAATCTCAGCTGGGTTAGGTGGAATCGGTCCACTTGGGAGAACAAATAAATGTTCTTGCTCCGTCTCTCTTAGGCTATTTTCTAATGTTGTTTGCTTAGTAAGTACATTTGTTAAACCAATATGATTATTCAAACCAAAAGTGTAATGAACAGTTGGCTTTCTTAAGTCTGCATCAATGATTAGTACCTTTTTCCCCTGCTGAGCAAACACAACTGCTAAATTTGCGGTAGTTGTCGATTTTCCTTCTGCCGGACCCGGAGAAGTGACCATGAACGAACGAAGCTGTTGATCGACAGCTGAAAACATGATATTAGAACGAATCGTTCGGTACTGCTCTGATATAGGTGATTTAGGAGTAGTCATCGTAATTAAGCTACGATTCGATGCGACGGCAAGTCTACGATTACGCACCAAGGTTCTCACCTCTCGATCTTTTATTTGCTTGTGCAGAGGTTGACTTTTTGTCTGCATCTACAGTAATAACAGTTACTGCACCTAGTACAGGTAACTCTAGTAATTTCTCAATATCTTGCTCTGTTTTAATCGTGTTGTCTAAGTACTCTAATAGGAAGGCTAGTCCTACTCCAAGCATGAGCCCTACGACTAACGCAATCGCCATGTTTAAAATAGGCTGCGGCTTAATCGGCTGTGGCGTTTCCGCTACTTCTGCTTTAGATATAATATTTACGTTATCACCAAACATGGTCATAATTTCTGTTTGGAACACATTTGCGATGGTATTAGCAATATCCACTGCCTTTACAGGGTCAGGATCTTGGACTGTTACTGAAAAAACCTGTGAATTACTTTCACTTGCTACGGATATTTGTCCAATTGTCTCTAATTCTAATTGCTCTTTTACTTTATCAAGTATGGTCGGACTTTGAATAATATCTCTGTACGTGTTAATGAGCATAACATTCGTTTGAAGCTCTCCTACATTATACAATTGATCTAATGGTTTCTTTTGATTAACGAGAATTTGTGTCGATGCTTGATAAATCGGTGTTAAGAAGAAGTAGCTAACGACTCCACTAACGGTAACTGCAAGGATGGTAATAATAGCGATTAGTCCCAAACGCTTCCGAAGTGTCTGAAACAACTCCTTTAAACTAATAGTCTCTTCCATGATAGCCTCCTAGATGACTCTGTTTTCATAATAGTATTATAGCAACAATCTATTTTTTGTTTAATGATGTAAAAATTCCCAATTATTCACTAATGAAATATTGTATTAAGTAATCAGCCCAGAGCTTGTGTCCTGCTTCATTTGGGATTGACTTTAAAGAATTGTTGGGATCTTGTAGTAGATAGTTTGTTAGTTCACTAGACTCTAAATCAGGCCAAGCTTCCCAGTGATTGAGGTAGGTGATGTTGTTTTCAGTAGCATATCCTGCTAAATCCTGAATCTCTCTTGGATAATAGGTTGCTTGATAGAGTGGATTTGCTGGCTGCAAGAATATATATGCCTCTGGGTTACTGGTTCGAAACTCATTTAATAGAAATTCTAGATTTTTTAGCCTGTCCTCCATTGTTACTTCTCCATTATCTTGAAGCATAAATGGTTCTAGCAGTACTAGATCAGGTTTTTGGGAGACAGCTTCCTTATAAAGCTCTTCTTCTATAATAGACGTTGAGTTTTTATCTGGGATTTCGATGATGTTAATTTTCAATATGACTTCACCGTATGTTTCAGTAAGTTGCTGTTTAAGAAGACTTGGCCAGGCAGTTTCAGAGGCTGATGTTGACTTTGAGCCCATGATGGTGAAGACTACCGGAGTATTGGATTCCGCTGCGTCTTGAAATTTTTGTTGCACCTCTTCTGGTAGATTCTTCGTATATAGAGAAACATCGACTGGTAATGACGATGACGTTTCACTTTCTGTTTTAGATTCTACTTCGGCTACTACACTACTTTTAGCACCATGATAGGTTGCTAGTTTGTCTTTCCAGTGTATATGTCCAGCGATTATGGTACCGATCGACATGATTACGACGACACCCAGAATGATGAACCTCATACTCATCCCCCTTATCGATAAGTTTCTTTTCCATGTTCATACATTTCTTTATTATGCCACTTTCTTTCCTATATCTTCAAATACTTTTTGTATTTTTTATTAAATATGTATAAAAATGTCACAATTTATATTAATCCAAAACAAAAGAGTGTAGAGAACTCTCTACACTCGAATTAGTATGTAGTAATTTTTAAAACAATGCTTTTCTAGGATTTTTCCCAACTTTGATAAAGAGTCTGTTGTCCTCGATACAGCGGTAAAGACGAATCTTAAACGGTGTTAACGGTGTCCATATTTCTTTAAACGCATAATACGGCATGGATGCATCCCCCTTTACTTTAGTTGTGCTAACCGATCTTGACTAATCCTGCGAATCTTTCTTTCGAAGACTTGTTATTTTGTTTATCGTATCAAGGTTTGGTTGGGTAGGTTGTAGAATGTTGTTGTCGAAATGGAAGAAGTGTTTTACAAATTATTACAAATTAAGGAGAGTAACTAAATATACTTAGGCTCTGTTAATGTAAAATATTGGTTTTCCAGCAGTGTTGATTGTAGTAGAAGGACGCGAGACTCCTGCGGGAGAGCGGGTCACGGGAGACCCCACAGGCACGTTTTTCGCCGAGGAGGCTCACGGACTCGCCCGCGGAAAGCGAGTGTCCTGCAACGAAAATCAACAACAACGTTAAAAAACCCTATACATAAATAAATTTCAAAGCCTTAACCCCTTTTTCCTTGTAATCACCTATATACAAGGAGAAGGAGGTGATCACAATGGCAACAGCATTATTATCAGATTCAACGCTTCGATTGGTATTCGAAACTGGTGTGGATGTAGAAGGAAATCCTACTTATAAGAGTAAGAATTTCAGCAACATTAAAACATCTGCTTCAACTGATGGCCTTTATGCAGTCGCACAAAGCATCGTGAGCTTACAGCAGTATCCAGTAACCGCAATCGAACGCAATGACAAGCACCTTTTAGGAGCTTAATGACACAACTTATTTTATAAGGAAAGGAGGAGTACAAAATGGCTAAAACACTTCAACTGCAATTTTTAAATCAAGAAAATAAGACAGTGACCATTGGCATTGACAACCCAATTGAACCAGTAGATCTAATAGCATTAGACGCAGCAATGACTTCAATCTTAATTGCGAATGTTTTCGTATCAGCTGGTGGAGATCTTGTTAGTAAGAAAGGCGCTCGTATTGTTGAGCGTAATGTAGTAGAGGTTATCTAATTTTTGAAGTCAGCATCACTAAGGTGGTGCTGGCTATTTTTATAAGGCTCTTTTCTAAAACATTGTTGCTTTTCAATCACATATGTCCAAGAATTCTCCCTTTTTATCTGTAAAACCGAGTTTTACTAGTTAGAAAAGAGCAACTTTCTCTATTTAAAGCACGGGACAATGTACTACCAAGTAAAAATCCGGCTTTTAGGATTTTTACGAAAGCAACAATCTATACGAAAATAGCCATTTATAAACAAAGGAGGATGTATGATGGAACAATTGTTACCTTTTGTGAGCGAGGTCGGATTTCCGATTGTTGTAACCCTATACTTACTGCATAGGATTGAAGGCAAGCTGACAACGTTGAATGATTCGATTCAGGAACTTCCAGTGAAGTTGAGGGAATAGAAATAGGAAGAATTCATTCAATTAAACTTATATTAATGAATATTTAAAATTTTCTATTAAAATAGAGGGATATCGTTACGAGTGTAGAAATATATTATTGTGAAAGACCATTAAACAAGGAGGAATACTATGAAAAAGTACTTATTTAAGCTACTATGCGTGGTGCTCATTGTTGGACTGGCTATGCCAGCAGCAGCTGCCACACAACAAAGTGAGGAAGAGATCTTATTTACAGTTGTATTTAAAGGTCAATCTTCACCTAAGAATGCAGAAAAGGTTATTTCTGATCTTGGTGGGGAAATCGTTTATTCGGTTCCAGAAATTGGCGTTGTACAAGTAAAGGCGCCTGCTAACTTTGCAAAGAAAGCAATTGGAAGTTCAGCTGTTTCGGCTGCAAATCCTTCTTTACTTTTTCAATTACCAGAAGTTAAGTCTATTCCGTTAGAGTCTAACGAAATTAATACTGAGGAAGCTTACTTATTCGATGAGTTCCAATGGGATATTAAGCGCCTAACTAATAACGGTGCAACTTTTGCTGAGCACAGTGGAAGTCATGACGTTGTGGTTGGAGTGATTGATTCTGGTATTGATTTAAATCACCCAGATGTTTTAACAAATCTTCTTCCAGGCTCAAAGAACTTTGTACCTCCAGGTGGAGTGTATGGGGTAGATGGGTCTGAAACTGGTGATGTTAACGATGTTCAAGACAGAAATGGACATGGAACACACGTGGCAGGAAGTATTGCTGGAAATGGAGCGATGCTAGGTGTAGCTCCTAATGTTGGACACAAGGCTTACCGTGTATTTGGTGCTGAGGGTGGAGCGTACAGTGCATGGATTATGGCTGCGATTGTTGCAGCAGCAAATGATGGTGTAGAAGTAATTAACATGAGTCTTGGTGGTATTTACGCAAAAGGTCAGATTTTTTATACTGATCCGGAGACAGGAGAAAGAGTGCGTCTTGGATCTGATATTGCAGAATATGTTGCTTATACTAGAGCAGCTAAGTACGCTGAGTCAAAAGGAGCACTAATCGTTGCAGCAGCTGGAAATGACGCTGTTGATGCATCTAGTCCAAAGAATGTAACAGACTTTGCAAATTCACAATACGGTACACTTGGATATGAGTTCAAAGGCGCAAGTGTTTTTGCACCTGCATCTATTCCAAACGTGGTAACAGTAGCCTCTACTGGTCCAAAGGATGAGCTAGCTCTTTACTCTAATTATGGAGCTGGATTTATTGATGTGGCTGCTCCGGGTGGGAATTATGAAATGTACATGCAGTATCTCACGGAAGGTAATTTTAATGAATACTTAAAAGAAAGACTTTTTGAAAAAGAGTTTGCATTTAGTTCTGTACCAGATGTCAAATATATTCTTAATGACAAGGAACAAGTCATTGGTTATGAATATGTATCTCCAAGTTATGCTTGGAACGTTGGTACTTCCATGGCAGCACCAAAAGTAGCTGCAGTGGCTGCCCTTCTTTTCGATGAATATGAGGGAATGACTCCTAATAAGGCAAAAGTATTACTTAAGCAAAATGCTGAGGATATTGATAAAACAGGTACAGATAAAGAATTCGGACATGGGTTATCTACTGTGTACTCTCTGTTTGAATAGATAAAGAAGAAAAGAGGTATCTCGTTCATTCGAGATACCTCTTTTTATATATACGCGAGAACGTCTCTTTGCTGTTTACTCCCCGTAACCATGTGGATTTTCAGATTGCCATTTCCACGAGTCCTTGCACATTTCTTCAATGCCTTTTTCTGCTTCCCATCCTAGTTCTTCTTTAGCTTTGGTAGGATCTGCATAGCATTCTGCAATATCCCCAGGTCTTCTTTCACTGATTTGATATGGAACCTTTTTACCCGAAGCTTCTTCAAATGCTTTTACCATCTCAAGAACACTATACCCTTTACCTGTTCCTAGGTTATAGGCCTCGACACCCTTTGCATTCATAACTTTTTCTAATGCTTTTAAGTGACCTTTTGCTAAATCGACCACGTGAATATAGTCTCTAACTCCGGTACCATCAACAGTCACATAGTCACTTCCAAATACACTTAATTGCTGAAGTTTTCCTACTGCGACTTGAGTGATATAAGGCATGAGGTTATTAGGAATTCCGTTTGGATCCTCACCAATTCTGCCACTTTCATGCGCACCAATTGGGTTAAAATAACGCAGTAATGCAATACTCCATTTGTTATTAGAAGTATAAACATCTCTTAAAATCTCTTCAATCATTAACTTTGTACGACCATACGGGTTAGTCGCAGATAGAGAGAAGTCCTCAGAGATCGGCACTTGTTTTGGCATACCGTATACAGTAGCAGAAGAACTAAATACAATCTTCTCCACACCAAACTGCTCCATCACTTCAGTGAGGATCAATGTACCTGTAATGTTATTATGATAATAACGTAATGGCTGCTGAACAGATTCCCCTACTGCTTTTAACCCCGCAAAATGAATGACAGCTTCTATGTTGTTGTCAGTGAATACTTGAATAAGTGCTTCCCTGTCTAATAAGTCTACCTGATAAAAAGCAAAGTCTTTTCCCGTTAATTCTTTTATACGCTTAAGGGATTCAGGCTTACTGTTATCAAGATTATCGACTAACACAATTTCATAACCAGCATTTAATAATTCCACGCATGTGTGACTCCCGATATATCCCGCTCCACCTGTGACTAAAATTGACATATATAGATCCTCCGACGTTCTTTTGTTTTATCCTTAAATAAATCCTACAATTCCCCATATACTATAGCAAGTATATTTCATTTAAACGAGAGTGCCAACGCCTAATATGGGCATGCTGTTTGGTAATAATTGACTAGATGGCCGGAACCTGATAGATTTTGATTATTAAACTAAAAGAGGTAAAAAAATGAGAGAACAATTAAATTCAAAAAATCGCAAGAAAAGAAAGTGGCTCTGGATTACGTTAAGTATTCTCGGTGTTTTACTAATCGGAATCAGTGCCTATGTTTATTCTATATACTCTTCCGTTGAACAAGCAGCAAGCCAAATGTACGAACAACCCACCAGAGAAGTATCAGAAAAAAGGATCGAAAAAGTAGAATATACGGAAAAAGATCCGATTTCTATTTTAATCATGGGCGTTGATGAACGAACAGGTGACATTGGTCGTTCCGATACTATGATTGTCATCACGGTTAATCCAACTACGCAGTCCATGAAAATGGTCAGTATTCCACGTGATACTAGGACTGAAATGGTCGGAAAAGGTACACAGGATAAAATCAATCATGCTTATGCGTTTGGTGGTACAGATATGGCCGTTGCAACCGTCGAAAACTTCTTAGACATCCCGATTGATCATTATATTAAAGTAAACATGGAAAGCTTTCAGGAAATAGTAGATGCAGTGGGCGGGGTAACCGTTACTAATCCGTTTTCATTCACAGAAGCTGGATATACCTTTCAAGAAGGCGAAATCACTCTGAATGGCGCACAAGCACTCGCCTATTCACGAATGAGATACAAGGATCCAAGAGGTGACTTTGGCCGCCAGGACCGCCAAAAACAAATTATTCTAGGTATCATCCAAAAAGGTGCAAGCTTTTCTTCTATCAACAAATTTGACGATGTTCTCACTATTTTAGGTGGCAATGTAAAGACCGATTTAAGCTTTGATCAGATGGTTGATATCCAAGCCAATTATAAAGAAGCACGCCATAGCCTCGAGCAACTACAAATTAAAGGTAGCGGAGAGAAGATTAATGGAATCTACTATTACACGGTTCCAGAAGATGAGCAAGTGAAATTATCTACTACGTTAAGAGAGCATTTGGAATTAAAGTAAGAAGACTAGCTTTGTGCTTGTCTTCTTTTTTTGTAGTGGGACAGAGGGACAGGCACCTTGTCCCAGCTGCCTAAGCCACCTAGGAGTGAAAATCTTTTATCCAAATATCCCCACCTTCATTTTGGTATAAAATAAAAAGAAGTGTCCACAAAGCTTTACTTTGGGACACCCTTTTAAACAAATATTAGTTAATAGTACCCTCTTCCAAGAAAAGGTCCAAGCGCCCTAACTCCACACCATCTACAAATAACTTACCTTCTGAAATTGTGAAGCCTTTATGAAAATAAACACTTCCGGTATCAGGAGTATCAACTGAATATAGCTCATATACTCCATCAGGTAACCGGAGTCCATAAGTACCGTCCTCATGAATCCAACTGCTGAACCAGCTATAGCTCCCTCCAATTTCCATTACATTTACATTTCCACTTGATACAACCTGACCTCTGTCAAATACTGTACCCGTTAGAGTTAACGGTGGAATCGTAATCTCAAGGCTTTGTTTCGTTTCCCCATTTACGACTAACTCACCTGATACAATTGAAAAATTGATGGATGGTATAAATGAAGTGCCATCATTAAAGTAGATTGCATCCAAAACATACTCTCCATCTGGTAGACGAAATTGGAATGTACCATCTTCGTTTGCATGCCCGTAATAATAGGTTTGATTAGGATCACTGATTGAATATAGATTAATAGAACCTGTAACAGGAACACCTGCATCAAGAAGAACACCACTTAATGTTACAGCTGGAATCACGATATCAAGTGATACCTTTTCTTCACCGTTTACATAAAGCTTTCCATTCTGAATCGTAAAGGCTAGGTTTAACTCCGTACTTGTTCCATCAAACAAATCAACATACTTGACCTTATACTCGCCATCTGCAAAACGCATTGAGACCGAGCCATCTTCGCTAATCTGTTTCCAGTAATATTGCCCCTCATCTAACGTCGTAAATGATACTTGACCACCTGTTACAGGGTGCTCCCCATCCAAAACCTTTCCATAGAAACTTACTGGCGGGATCTGAAGTTCGAGAAGTTCTTGTTTGTTTCCATCTACATATAATTCTCCATCTAGAATAGCGAATAGGGTTGAAAAACCTATTTCCTCGTTCCCTTCATATAGATAGGCTCCTACTAGTCTATACTCTCCGTCTGTTAGTCTTAAGGAATATACACCCGTCTCGTCAGTAGAAGCATTGAACCACTCCGTACTTCCATCTTCATTAACCTTTTCTACATAGACTGAACCTTGTAGTGAAATTCCTTGATCCAATAACTTTCCTTTAAAAGTCACCGGTGGTAGATTAATAACTAATCCAGCACTCTCAACTCCATCTTGTATAAGCTTTCCATTCTGAATCTCAAATGAAAGATTTACATTTGTTTGTCGGTTCTGCTCATATATAGAAGTAATCCTGTATAACCCGTCACTTAATCGATATTCAAAATTACCCTTGCTATCCACGTTGGTGTTAAAAAAACCAGTAAACTCCCCATCAGTAGTATGGCCTTCAATGTCGATGTAGCCTTCTGTAATGGCATTCTTCCCTTCTAAGAGCTGCCCTTGTAAAGTGATCTCAGGAACCTTTATATCAAAGGTAGCGACCTCACTACCATCTATGTAAAGCAATCCATTCACTACATCAAACTTAAGGACTTGCCATGAAGAATACGTTGGATGATAGACACTGATTGAATAAGTACCATCTGCTAGTTTTCTAAATGAAAACTGACCTTTCTTGTTTGTAGCTACAAATTCAATAAACTCATAGTTATATTCCTCTTCATTTATTACCTTTTCAAGGATTACACTTGCCTCAACTAGGGAGCTTTCACTAGACGTAATGCTTCCATTGTAAACCTTTTCTGGTAGTGTAATCATTAAGGTCGATTGCTTTTGCTCATCAATATAAAGCTCACCATTCTCCACTTTGAAATACATTTGTTGATGATAAGAGCCTCCATCTACATTTACCCCAAAAAGCAGGTAATTTCCATCGGGTAGAAAGGCGGAAAATTTACCATTGTTCTTAGAGGATACAAAGAAAACCTCTTCATCATACTCACTAGTATATCTTGATAGAATAAGCTCCCCCTTAATTCCCTTATCCCCTTCTTTTAATACCCCTAATAGGTTAGATTCAGTTTTTTTAGTAGACTCTTTTATTTTCTTTTTTTCTGTAATCTGGATTTCATCATTACTCAATTTCCCATTCTTAACGTTAAAAGCTTCGTTTGTATTAAACCATGACTTGTTTTGGTGAATGGCTTTAACCGTATACACACCATCTGGAATGTTAGTTTCAAATTTTCCTTTTGAATTGGTCGTAACATTGAAAAATTTCGTTTCACCTTTTGCCTGAATCCATAACTGCGAATTTTTTATCGGGTGAATACCTTCCTTAACTGTTCCTTCTAAACCCTTCATTTTTCCCTGAATGTCTTTTTGACTCTTTTCAGCATTTACACTTGGAACTGATGTGGTGTTTGCCTGAATCTCAACTACAAAACTACTAACTAAGAATACTACTAGCAAGAACGAATACAGGATTCTTTTAACCAATTTTCTTCCTCCTTAACATGTTAAATGACGATGACTTCTTTTATTGCAAAGTAGTATATTCGCCTTCATGTAAATATTTACCTCTTAATAATTAAGGTCTTTAAAAATAATTATTTCGACAGTAGTTTTAGTTGTTCAGAAGCTCCATAAAACCAGAATAACGAGTTAGGTTGCTAACCGAGATATTAGGAACTATCTTATGAATTTGCACCACAAAAAAGCCAAGGGAGCTATGCCCCTGGCTTTTTGAATTGTAAAGTACGGAGGATTACCCAAAGCTTTAGTTTCTACTACTTAGATGGAGTATATGGTTCTTTTATCTACTATACTTCTTTAAATCATTCCAAATTACTTCGCTCGCGTTCATTTGCTGACTTGCTTTCCCAATCATACTCACAGGTAAATATTGTGGTCCTCCTGGCCAAGTATGACCTCCGCCCTCTACTGTGTATAAAATCACTTGCGGCTTGTGTATATTCCCTTTGCTGAATACTTCACGACGAATGTTCGTATCGTCAGGAACAGTAGTTTCTAGATAGGGTAAATAAGTTACCGACCCTACACGCGCTTTATTATTTACTTTTAACCAGTAAGAAATAGCGTCCTTCACCGAGTATGTAAGTCCCGGAATCCCTGTTGGCGGAACAGTCGGATCTTGATCCCCCATCACATATACTACTGGCAACCCTTTTTTCAGCATGGGTTGAGGCGTACTTAATGCCATTTGGCCTGTTACAGCACCAATTCCAGCTATGCGGTCATTTAGATGAACACCCAAATGGTTGGTGAAAAAACCACCCCATGACATACCAGTTGCATAAACCCGGCTCTCGTCAATATTGAAGTTTGCAACAAAGTGATCAATTAATGCTTCAGTAAAGCCAACATCGTCAATCGTACTTAGTTTCTGCATAGCAAGGTTAACAGCTGGTGAGTCAATATTCCACCTTCTGACTAGTTCAGTATTTGGATTGTAAGCATCAGAATACGTACCTGGTGCAAGTATATTTCCATCCGTACCAATGACCGTACTATCCGGAAAAACAACAATGAAACCTTCTTTCTCCGCAACGGTTATATAACTGGACAATAGCTGCTGCCCTGTACTGGAACTTCCAGAACCGTGAAAAGATAACATTAAAGGTACCTCTTCATCACCCGTATACGATGAAGGAACATAATAATCAAACGATCGTACAAGTCCGCCAAATTCCATCCTCTCGTCCGCTTTGAACCCGTTTGTCGAAGTTGCTGCTGATACACTTGTAACCAGCGACATAATGAAAGCGATTACAACAAAACCCGAAATCCACTTTTTCAACACTCTTCACCACTCCATTTTCAAAATTTTCTATCAATAATACTATTTTACAAATCATGTTAAAATACCTGCCATGTTTCTGTACTATTGATTTTTTCTCTCGACATTTGTTGCAGAAATGTCGATTTGAAAAAAGCTTTAGTTTCTGGCTCCCTCCTCTAAAACTAACAATAGAAAACATGGGTGAGGGACTTTCGACTTTCAATTTTTTAGAAAAAATGAAACTTTTTTTATATCGTTAACCCCTTTCTCCTCTTAATTGACTATATAAAAGGTGAAGGGAGGTGAAACAACCATGGCAACAGCATTCATTTCGGATTCACAGCTTCGATTAGTGTTTGAAACTGGTGTTGATTTAGAAGGGAAACCTACTTACAAGAGTAAGAACTTCAGCAACATTAAGACATCAGCTTCAACAGATGGCCTTTATGCAGTAGCTCAAAGCATCGTAGGCCTGCAGCAGTATCCAGTCAGCGCAATTGAACGCAACGACAAGCATCTTTTAGGGGCGTAATAACAGCACTTATTTTCTAAAGAAAGGAGGAGATTTTAATGGCTAAAACACTACAGCTTCAATTTTTAAACCAAGAAAACAAAACCGTTACGATAGCAATTGACAACCCAATCGAACCAGTAGATCCAGTAGCATTAGACGCAGCGATGACTTCAATACTAAGCGCGAATGTTTTCGTATCAGCTGGCGGTGACCTTGTAAGCAAGAAAGGCGCTCGCATCGTCGAACGTAACGTAACAGAAGTTATGTAATCTAGTTTTTAAGTCAGCATCACAATCAGTGGTGCTGGCTATTTTTATCACAAAGGAGGATGTATATGGATCAAATGCTACCATTCGTTAGTGAAGTTGGATTTCCTATCGTAGTAACACTCTACTTACTTCATAGAATCGAAGCCAAGCTGACGATGTTAAACGACTCCATTCAAGGACTTCCAGAGCGATTGAAATAGGACAGGAGTGGGACAGGGGGACAGGTACCGTGGACCAGTTGCCTAAGGCAGCTAGGGACAATGGACCTGTCCCCCTGTCCCAAAAAAGACGAAAAAGGCCGGTGAAAACCGACCTTTTTCGTCTTTTTTTAAACCTTAATATCTTACTGCATCGTTAGAATTAATTCTACCATAACTAGAATACGTGCCAGTTCCAGATACAGCATCAGCCGTATACTCAATTGCTTGACGTACCTGTACATTGGAACGTCCTTGACCTTTTAAAAGTGCAGCTAGACCTGCAACATATGGAGAAGCCATTGAAGTTCCGGATAAATACACATAACGGTTGCCTGGGTACGTAGAAGCAATATCTACTCCAGGAGCGACTACGTCTACCCACGTTCCATAGTTAGAGAAAGAAGCTTTTCTATTTGAGCTGTCAACTGCTCCTACTGCAATTACATTTGAGTAAGAAGCAGGCTCAAATGTAGTTCTTACTCCATCATTTCCTGCAGCTGCAACTAAAACTACCCCTTTGTTCCAAGCATAGTTAACCGCATTTTGAAGAGTCGTTGTTGAACAATCACAACCAAGAGATAAGTTAATAACCTCCGCACCAACGTCTGCTGCATAGCGAATACTATCCGCAATATCTGTTAAAGAACCACTTCCATTTTCATCTAGAACACGAACTGCTAGAATTCTTGTATTTGGAGCTGTACCAGCAATACCTGTCGCGTTATTCGTTTCTGCCGCAGCAATCCCAGCAACATGAGTACCGTGACCATCTAAATCCATTGGATCATAATCATTATCGACAAAATCATAGCCTCGAATTGTCTTTCCATCTAGATCTGGATGCGTATAATCAACACCCGTGTCAATAACAGCGATCTCTTGGCTACTGCTTCCTCTCGCTACATCCCAAGCGAAGTTTGTATAAGTATTTTTAATACCATATTGATAGTTATTATAGTAAGTATCATTTGGTGTCCATGATTTTGTAAAAACATAATTTGGTTCAGCATACTCAACATTTGGGTTCTTTTCTAACTTCTCAATCGCCTTTTCAACATCCTTTACCTTTAGTACTTTAAAATCAGACTTCACTTTTCCATCTGGCAGCACTTCACCTTCCACACTTTGAACAGTGCTTGCTTCATCGGAAACCATAACCTTGTCTTTAAATTTTACAATCACTTCTCCACTTTTGAACTTGTTTTTTTCCATTTTTACACTTTGAATCTTAATTCTTTCAAAATCCTTTTCCTTTGCACTAACAGGTGAACTTAATAATGGAGCAAATGCAAGCGAGAGTGCCAGTGACATGGTAATAATTTTTTTGATTTTCATAACTTCCTCCTTAATTTGTAGTCACTGTTAATCTATTGATGCGTGAGGATTTAGATGATTGGGAAAGTAATAGAATTAAAGAGTGGATTATAGAGGGTTTTGAGGGGTGTATTTCCCAAGTGGTGAGTGTAAATAATGTTTGTGAAGGAAGGTGTTGTGTGGTAGAGGTTGGCCTTAAAATAAGGGAACTTTCTAGAACGTTCTTGGCTTTAAAATTGAATAGTGACTACTACATAAAAAAAAGTAACTCTACTATAAGTAAAGTTACTTTTCTTAATTATAATTGTTTTGCACCGAGATATCTCTTCTTAAAATAGCTATTACTCATAGATGTAACAGTAACGCCCTTAGAAGAACTTGCATGAACAAATTTATTATTACCAATATAAATCCCGACATGAGATGGACCCTTCTTATACGTCTGGAAGAATACAAGATCTCCGATTGCTGGTTTATTTACCTTTTTCCCGGCTTTCCACATATCAGCGGCTGTTCTCGGTGATGTCTTCCCGTTGCTTTTAAATACATACCCAATAAACCCACTACAATCAAAGCCTTTTTTAGTTGTTCCACCAAAACGATAAGGTGTACCGACAAGTGATTTACCAACCTTTACAAGCTGAGTGGGATTATTATTCTTTTTCGCTGCTGAAGCTGAATCAGGTTGAATAGTTATAGTGAACACAGTTAAAGTCATGATTAATAGCATTAATATTTTTCTCATTTTTTACTTCTCCTATGTAACGTTTTTAAATTGTCAGAAAAATCATAAATTTATTATAACAAGTTTAATAGAAAAGTGGAGTTACAGCTTTGTAACATTTTCAGAAAATTATTACAAAATTGTTACACTATGTCGAAAAGAAGAAGATTAGAAGAACTATCGTAATGATTTAATTACTTGCATACAACCAATCCCCCACTCCCTACCTCTCCCAAACTCTAAGTTCTCCCTAGGTGAAACTACTAGTTTAGACTATATCACTTCCCCCAAACTCACAATAAGCCCATGTGATAACAATCTAGCAATCTACTAAAATAATCCTACCGGCGGAATAATTGAGAGAAGCGCGCTTTTTGGAAGGATTACAAATTGAAAGGTTTTGAAAGGATTGTCGAGGAAGATAGTTGGATTATAAAAAGTGCGATCAAGGATTTGTGTATATATAAAAACCTTGAAGAGTATTATCAGGAAGGGTTAATAGGTTTATGGGAGGCGTACATCCGGTTTGATCCAAGTAAAGGTGCATCGTTTCGAACATTTGCCTATAGAACAATCCGTGGAAAGCTTCTTACCTGCCTGAAAAAAGCAAAACAAGAGGAAGATCATCTGGCCATCTTGTCCGAGGCGATCATGGAGGTAATTGTAGACGAAAGAGCAGAAGTCCCACTTGAAATCGAGATTCTATCTTGCTATTGCAACGGATTAACACTTGCCCAAAAGACCTGGGTGTACAAAACGTTCGTTGAAGACAAAGGGCCAAAGGCAATTGCAAAAGAAGAGGGAGTCAGCCTTGAAACAGTCAAATCATGGAGGCGGTACGCGCTGGAGAAGATGAGGAGAGAGGTGGGACTCGGGGACAGGCACCGTGGTCCAGTGTCCTAAGGCAGCAAGGGACAAGGGACCTGTCCCTTTGTCCCAGAGGGTCAAGGGCTTGAAACAATGAATTCAGCATTCCCTATGAGTCTGTACTCCTTAACTGTGGAGGGGACTATAAAGTGATCACCTTTTTTAAAGGTAAACTCCCCTTCACTTGTTACGATTGAACCTTCTCCATTTAGGACACTGTGTAAGAAGTAATTTTCTTTTGTTTCTTTTGATACAGTTCCAGATAGTTTACAGTGGTATACTGTGAAGTTTTCTTCTTTGATTAATTGTTTACTAGTTAGTCCTTGTTCCACAGATAGGATCGGTTTCGAATTGGTTTCTATGTGCGGAATGGTTGTCACGTCTATTGATTTTGTGATATGTAATTCTCGTTTGTTTCCTTCAGCGTCGGTACGGTCATAATCATAGACTCGATAGGTTATGTCTGAGCTTTGTTGTGTTTCTAAAATCATGATCCCTTTACCAATGGCATGGATGGTTCCACTTGGAATGTAATAGAAATCGCCAGGCTTTACCTTTACACGACGTAGCAACTCACTCCATTCGCCGTTTTCAACCATTCTTTGAAGCTCTTCTTTAGACACTGCATGGTGACCAAAGATTATTTCTGCATCTTCCTCACAGTCAATGATGTACCAGCATTCTGTTTTTCCATAAGGATAGTTCTCTACCTCTTTTGCATAAACATTATCAGGGTGCACTTGAACAGACAAGTCATCCCTAGCATCTAAGATCTTTGTTAATAGAGGAAATTCATCTCCATCTTGATTTGCAAACAGCTCACGGTGGTTTTGCCACGCCTCTATTAATGTTTTGCCTTGCAAAGGTCCATTTAAAATTTCGCTGGGACCGTTGGGATGTGCAGATATCCCCCAGCATTCACCTGTTGTTTCAGTTGGAATCTCATAGTTATATTCTTCCCCCAGCTTAGTTCCGCCCCAGATCCGATCCATAAACACAGGCTTAAGAAAGATAGGTTGATGATACATACTATCACTCCTTTATTTTTCTATACATCCCTATGTAAAAGAGGAACCTAATTCACTTTAGGTTCCTCTACTATTGTCAGCCTAAACCTACTCCACTCTTGCCCAACACTACCATTGCATCCTCATCTGCGATAATCGTCAGGTTAGGATGATTTCTAAGAATGGTTGCTGGTACTTCCTCTCGTATTTCTCCATGAAGTAACTCATGCAAAGCCTGTGCTTTTTTCTCTCCAGAAATTAAGAGGAGAATTTGCTTTGCCTCCATAATGGTTTGAATCCCCATGGTAATCGCCTGTTTTGGTACGTCCTCTAAGCTTTGAAAATACCTAGAATTAGCTATTCTCGTTGATTCTGTTAAATCTACGATATGAGTACGAGATTCAAAGGAGGTATGCGGTTCATTAAAACCAATATGACCATTTTGACCAATCCCTAGGATTTGTAGGTCAATTCCACCGTTTTGTTTGATGAAATTTTCATAGCGATTGCATTCTTCTTCCTTATCGGTAGTCATTCCATTTGGAATATTTGTATTACCTTCTTCAATGTCGATAAAGTTAAATAAGTGCTTCCTCATAAAGGAGTAATAACTATTCTGATCCTGACGGGAAATTCCGACGTACTCATCAAGGTTAAAGGATTTCACGTTCTTATAGGTTGTTTGGTTTTGTTGATGATCTTCTATAAGTCTTTGATATGTTTCGATTGGGGTTGAGCCGGTTGCGAGTCCTAGTGTGATAGAAGGATTCCGTTTCACTTCTTCAATGATGATTTGAGCTGCCTTTTTACTCATTTCTAGCTTTGATTTTTCTACAAACATTCTCATAAAGGATCCCTCCTTTAGTTTTTCTGTTGATAGGCTAAAGTACCTCTACAAAATGTCATGACGACTTCAAACTGCTCATTTAAAATGACAAAGTCAGCATCTTGTCCAGTCTCTAGACTTCCTTTTCTATCAAGAATTCCTATTCTCTTAGCTGGATTATAGGATGCCATTTTAACAACATCCTGAAGGGAACACCCTGTATAGGACATCATGTTCTTGATGGCATCATCCATACGAAGGATACTGCCTGCAAGGGTTCCATCCTCTAAGCGAGCTTCACCGTTCTCCACAAACACCTTCTGACCACCTAGCTCATACACGCCCTCTTCTAATCCCTTCGCACGCATTGCATCAGATATAAGAATGAGTGTGTTTATATCCTTTAGTTTGGCAGTGAGCTTCACCATCTCTGGTGCAACATGAACGCCATCTACAATTAATTCTGCTGTGATCTCGTCATGAAGGTACACGCCTCCAACTACTCCGGGCTCTCGGTGGTGCATCTCTCTCATTTGATTGTAAAAATGGGTAGCATGAGAGAGTCCTTTTTTCACAGCTTCAGCGAATACTTCATACGTCGCATCAGAATGGCCTATAGAAGCTATTACCCCTGTTTTTTTCATGTATTGTATCAGTTGAAAGTCTGGATCCTGCTCAGGTGCTAGAGTCACCATTTTGATTGTATTCCCAGAAAGCTCCTGCCACTTACGAAACAGTTCTATATCTGTATCACACATATATTCCTGAGGCTGTGCACCCGCTCTTTTCGGCGAAAGAAATGGACCTTCAAGGTGAATGCCGAGTACCTCTGCACCACTATTGTTAGTATATGTAGCAGCATTCTGTAACGCTTGTTCAATTGCCTCATTTTTCTGTGTGATTGTAGTAGGAAGATAGCTCGTTATGCCTTCACTTGGAAGGTACGCACTGATTCCCTGTAATGCCTCAAACGTAGCATCCATCGTATCATGCCCTGCCGCACCGTGAATATGTAAGTCTATGATTCCAGGGATGATATGATAGTCTTCAGGAATCTCGATGATTTCATCTGCTTGTTGAACTAGATTTAACCCAATCTCTCGGATTGTCTCATCTTCTATTAACAATGACCCATTTTCTACTATTCCTTCAGGTTGATAGATCTTTCCGCCTTTTACTAAAATCGTACTCATTTAGATTGCACCAATCTCAGGCCAACGAAGTTCAATACCCTGCTTTTGTAACAGTGTCTGAAATTCTTGAAGAAGGCTTTCATTTTCACGAACCTCCTGTGGTAGAACTCCTTTATCGATTGCAAAAGAAGCTAGGTACCCAACGGATTCCCCAATATTCCATTCCACTGGATGAACTCGGTAGCAGCCATTTGTAATGTGAGTCGTACCAATATTTTTACAAGCAGGTAATAGGTTTTTCACACGAACAGGCAATAAGCTCCCTAGAGGAATTTCAAACGGTAAGCTTTTCGCATAGAAAAAGGAATTGGTCACGATGGTTGGATGTAAATCGATTCGATAACAGCCAACTCCGACTGAATCAGCAAATTGCTTGATGCCCTTATCACCGCGAATGTCTGCATTAATATACCCTTCTACTATTGTAATCTGAGCTTTAATTCGTCTAGATTCACGAATGTATGGATACATCGCTAGACCATCGTCTGTACCAAGTACATCACCACGAAGACGTAGTCCTGGGTAGCCTTTTCCTCCATCTACTCGTGGTGCTTCGGTTTGAAGCCAATATAGCAACGACAAACTTAACTGTTTTCCACCTTCAATGTGCTTTTCTTTTTCTTCCTCACTTACATCAATAATGGAACCTAACCAATAATCATTTTGTGGCCAGTTGATAAGGGAGAGATCTCCTTCATAGAAACCAGACTGAAATAGAGATGGATCAATGATTCTTCGGTATTCCCATAAGCCTAATCCTTCATCATCGTTAAACATGCGAAACGGCTTTGAACCACCAGTGTCTGCATCAGGTGCATACCAGCTTAATTGCTGATGCTCTAAAAATGGAGCCTTGTAAGCACGCCACCAGTCATAGCTTTCTGGCTTCTCAATAACAAAATTCCCACCCTCTATATACTCTAAAGCCAGCACATGGGTAATCGGCTGCATATCCATCGGACTTGCTTCTAATGGAGCATGAAGCTCACCTGTATCTGCTTTTGATTCGGCACCGGTTACATATTCAACCCCAGCAAGAGGTAGGACATCTCCACATTCCGTTGCATCTAGAAAATAGTCTCCTACTAAGTTGATTTCTTTACCTGTGATCGTGTTTTTTACCGTAACGTTTTTGACATAATCACCATCAGTCTCAGCATGAACAGGTTTCATCTCTGTATAGATGACCACTTTGCCATTACTTACATAAGGAGCTAGCATATCCTGAAGAATGGTTAAGGCCACTCTTGGCTCATGACAAATTCGACTCACCCAGCCATCACCAGGATTTAAGCGACTATTATTCCTAGCCTCTTCGGTAATGGGATAATTCTGTCTATAGTACTCTCTTACTTTGTTGCGAAATTCACGGTAGGTTGCCGTGCATCCAAAGTACTCAATCCATTGGTGCTCATCTGGTGGGACGGCTTGGCTCGTTAGCTGACCACCGATCCATTTTGTTTCTTCTGTTAAAATGACATGTTTGTTCATCTTCGCAGCTGAGAGAGCCGCAATGGTACCACCGATACTTCCACCAATAATGATTATGTCAGCCTTTAATGTGTTCATCGAAAAATCCCTCCATTTCCTCCGTGCTAGTTAAACGGAAGTAATCCTGCCCCAATAAGGCCTGCTTCATCCTCTAGTTCTGCTGTTTTAATCAGTAACTGATTCTGCATACTTTCGTATAAATATGTTTTAGCTATATCTGTAAGTTCATGCAATAATGTTGGATTCCCAAGCATAACTCCACCACCAATGACAATCACAGATGGGTTTAACGTAAGCGTTAAGTTTGCAACAGCCATTGCCACATACTTTACCGCATCATCAATAATCGTCTTCGCCTGTTGATTTCCACTAGCTGCTAATTGAAAAACAGCCCCTGCGTTGTTTTCTTCTAGTCCAAGTAGTTCTTTTCCTTGAATACCAATAGCTGTTCCTGAAGCGAGTTTTTCCAGGACACCTACTGAACTTCCATCACTAGAGCGCAACACCGTATTCCCAATCTCCCCAGCATTTCCAAACGCTCCTTGAAAGACCTTCCCGTTAAACACAAGTCCCGCTCCAATTCCGGTACTCCAGGTTATATAGACAACAGAGGAGTGACCCTTACCCGCTCCTTGATGAGCTTCTGCTAAGGCTGCAGCATTTGCATCATTTTCAACGATTACCGGGATGCAGAAGTTTTCCTCTAGAAGTGCTTTAAGGGGGATATCCTTCCAGCCTGGTAAATTAGGAGGATCTAAAATCACACCTGTATAAGGATTAAGCGGACCAGGGGAACCAATGCCGATTCCAATTACGTTTTGCCCACTCATTACCTCTTCGATCATTCTCTTCATTTTATAAATCACATGGCCAGGACCAAGGTTGGCCTCTGTTGGTTCCTTACGTACTTTTTGTATTACACCATCTTCAGAAAGAAGCGCTACGCGGATATTCGTCCCACCTAAATCTACTCCGATGGAATACTTTGTGTTAGACATTTACTTGCACCTTCCTTTTGGAAGATAGTTTCACACCAATCTCAAAGGTACGATCCCATGGTAGATAAACCTCTTCAAGAATCATCTCCCACTTAGGATGGAAATCTAAGACAGAATGGAATTTTTCAACCTGCTCGTGAAAATGACGGGTCGCTATGTCGAGAAGTTCATGACTAGTCAATTCTACCTCTGCGATTTCCTTTCGAATCATCTGACGAACATGACTTTGATAGAGATAATCATCTAATAAACGAACACATAATTGTTCAAATAGGGCTCTTTCCGAATCCTCTTCTGAAGTTGCCATCTTCTCTTGTTGAAGATAGATCATAGAAGCCTGAGCAACAACAGTACCTAGTGTGTTCCCAGCTGTATTCCAAGCTCCGAAGCCTGATATGCGTGAAAACAGACTTGATGCTAATAAGTCAGGTAGCATGTTTTCATCTGCTCCATTCGCATAAGCAAGATCAGCAATGGCTAGCTGTTTACCTTTTTCGATATAATGTCTAACACGACGAAGCCATTCTCCAACATTACGATCTGGCGTGTTCACTTCTTCTAAAAACTTTTGAAGAGCAAGATCGCCTTGACGTTTGCCAGGTACATTTACCGCTAACACAATGTCCGCTTCAAGCGAATTATCTATTGTGTAGCCACCAATCACATGAATCTGTCCTTTTACAGATTCACAAATCGGACGGTCCTCGTACATCGCTGAAGAGAGCGCCCCACGTTCACCACTATAAAATGGGAAAAATACAGGTGGCTTTAGCCCTTCTAGCTGAAAAATCATCTTGGTCACTAGAGCCGCTCCGACTTCATCTGCTCCTGGATAGATATACACCTTGTCACGAAGTCCTCTTTCATGAACGAGGCTAGCCAGCTGCTCTTGTTCCGAAATGTTCAGCCCATACTCTGCCGTGTCATCCTGAGGATATACGATCGTATCGACGATTCCTTGCTCTAATAAATCTAGCAATGATGTACTTATCGCAAAATTACGTTCCCTCGTTTGGATATAGTCTTCTAGAATATCACTTGGAATCTTTAGTTCTGCTTCATCTCGCTTCATCCTAGCTTCTTCAAGACCTGTTTTCTCAAACTTATGTTTGTTATAAGAGTACGCCCAGATTAATTCACCATAATCCTTCCAATACTCTTTTTCTTCTTCGTTCACATTGTTATTAGAAATACGCATCGTTGCACTGAAGAGCATGATTTTCTTCTCAGGGTCGTTTGCTTTAATACGTTTAATAATTGTTAGTCTTTGTTGGATGATTTCTTCAGAATCAACACTGATCCGTGATGGTACAAGTCCTCCATATCCAAGCATATCAGTGGATAATACGATTCCATCCACTTCTGGAGCTACATCCACTAACCACTTTTGTAAGGAATCAATGTCTGCAGGCTTTTTCAAGAAACCTAGTGTTTCAACACCTGGAACAAGAACCTCCCAGCCGCCAATTTTCGCTAGCTGGCAAGGAAGTTCTCGCGTTACAGGTCTGGCATCAACGGGTAAAAGAGCAATTTTTCGAATCATGTTACTGCTCTCCTTTATTAAAAGTAATTTCGTATGTTGCAATTTCTTTTCCATTTATTCTAGCTTCAAAAGAATTCAGCTTCTGAAGGAGATCTCCATTGAAATTCACCTTATTAATCGTCACCATTTCCCTACTGCTAGAGAATGTAACCATCTCAGGTTGATGGATCGGATTGTATAATCGAACCACTAGTTTTCCTTCGTTCACTTTCACGGAGCTCCATTGAATCACGTCAGAATTGATTTCAATGATATTCTGTAGTGACAAATCGTTTACATGCCCCGTATAAAAACGAGGTGGCACGCGAAATTGATGAGCACTTTTAACGATTTCAGGAATAGCCTTATCTTCAAAATCAAATGCAAAGTCATACTCATAAGTCCCGATGCATTGACCCTTTGGTGTTGCCATGTTTGGACCTGCTCCACCACCCCGAGTTCGCAAGTCATCTCTTGAAAGCCACCCTACACTTCTAAGTAGAGTTACTTCTACCTCATCGTTAGCGGTGATTTGGTATTCTTGTAAGCCTCTATGATAGAAAGCAAAATTTTCTGCTTTGATAAAGGAGGTGCTAGGTTCTACGACAACTGGTACTTCCTTTTGTTTAGGAGCATCAAATTGCTCTTCCTTCTTCGCTTCACGTTTTACCACATCAAAGGCAGTATCACTATAGGAGGTTGAAATCGTTGTGCTGAGCGGAAACTTCATGCGTAAACGCTGATCCTTCGCTTTGTTTTCGAGCTTTAGGTGAGTATAAACTTTAGAGTCTCCAGTAAATAACTCCATAGTAATAGTTGCTTTATTTGTTACGGTGTCACTTGAAGCACCTGTTCGATCATCGTTTAAACTAGCTGGTAACTTAAGTTCCACTTGATATTTTAATCGTTGATAAGATGGATTCTTTTCAACTTTAGGTTTCCCAACTAACTTAGCAAACGTGAGGATATCATTGACTGGTGGTGAATAGTTATATTCATCGCCTGCATCAAGGGAACTGTACATTTGCAGAAAGCCATTATACTCCTTGCCCGAGTTTTTATGAGAAACAGTAAGCACACCCGTTTCCTCTACATTAACTTTGACAAATTCGTTTTCGATTGTTGAACTTTCAGAGCTCGCGATCACTAAAGTCTGACCTTTTACAACACTAAAACCAGTTAGAGAAAAAGCCGGTAGCTTTTCTACTTGAATTGCTACTTCATAGTACGTCCCGTGCTTAAAGTCAGGGAAAGCATCAAGTGGTGATTCGAATTTTCTACCTTTATAGCTATTTAAAATCACAGGCTGATACGTGTTACCCTTGAGGTCTTTTAGGACAAACTCCTTTTCTTCGTGTAAAAATAGTTTCCCCTTCACCCAACCATTGTAGGGAGTTAGATGAGGATTAAATACGACAAATTGCTCATCATCGGAAAAAGGCTTTCTAGCAGCTGTCCCTGTTGCAGCTGGATCTGCGATTCCGAGCTTTAATAGAGCATCCTGTTGCAGCATATATAAGCGTTGAGATAGCTTTTCTGTTCTTGTCTCCATCTCGTCATGAACTTCATCCACACTACAGCCACAAATGCTATCATGTGGATGATTTTGAAGCAGCAGCTTCCAGGAATCCTCTAGGAATACATGTGGGAATGCATCACTTTTTAAGGAAGCTAAAGCGAGTAGTGGCTCTGTATAGCCAACAAGTTCATCTTCCATTTTCTGATTTTGCTGCTTTAAATACACACGTGTTGATAGGACATTTGGCAACACATAGATGTGCTCATTCGATCTCATTTCGCCTTCATAGACTGATAGATTTTGAGCTTTTTCTTCTATAGAGTTTATGTAGTTTTCATAACTAGATTGGATAAATTCAGTATGTTCAATAGCTTCATTTAGTTCTTCAATGCGTTCCTTCATATGATGAAAAACTGGCATCAGATGGTCTCCACCATTTGTTAGTAAAAGAGCATCCGTTGTTGCATAAGGCTTTATCTTTTCAACATAATCTTTCATTTTACTAATATAATCATCTTCATTTAATAGCGGCTGATAATAGCCCTCTGGTAAAAAGACGGTCAGTATTTCTGATCCGTCTGGAGCTTTCCACTTAAATTCTGACTGCTCTGGCTTGATTCCACGCCAAAGAATCGTATTGTTGATATTGAAGCCTTTTAGAAGCTGTGGCATTTGACTGACATGCCCAAATGTATCCGGTAGGTATCCGACATTTTGCGGCTTTCCATATTGGTTTGCTAGCTTTAGACCAATCTCTATATTTCGAATCAGAGATTCTCCCGAAACTAGAAATTCATCGGCTAACACATACCAAGGACCGATGATGATTCGGTCCTCTTTGATATAATTTTTCACTTGATCAGCTTTAGCATGTTCACAGACTTCTAGATAATCTTCAAGCGCAGCCATTTGTCCATCTAACACAAACTGCTTGATCTCATTAGAGTCTAGCCCTTTTAAAATACGATCCATTACATGAATAAAACGATAGCGGAACACTTCAAATGGAAAGTACCATTCCCGATCCCAGTGAGTTTGAAAGACGATATAGCACTTGTATTGCTTTTCCATTATCCTTTTACCGCTCCCTTCATAGCTCCTTCAATAAAGTGACGTTGAAGAATCGCAAAGAAAATGATGATTGGTAAAACTGAAATAACCGATCCTGCTGCGATATAACGCCAGTTGTTCGAGAAGCTTCCTGCTAATGTATTTAACCCAAGTGGTAAGGTGTACATCGTTTGGTCATTTAAAATAATGAGTGGCCATAGGAAATCTCCCCATGCCATAACGAATGTAAAAATCGCTAGAGTCACGAGTGAAGGTTTTACAAGTGGCATTAAAATTCTCCACCAAATTTGCCAAGCATTCGCTCCGTCCATTCGAGCTGATTCATCTAGCTCATAAGGAATGGTTAAGAATGCTTGACGCATCAAGAAGATCCCAAAAGCTGTCGTTGCATGCGGAAGTACTAATCCTGCATACGTATTTTGAAGACCTAAATCTAATGAAAGTAGGTAGATTGGAATCATTAATAGCTGAAACGGAATCATCATCGTACTAATGATTAACAAGAACACTATATTTTTTCCTCTGAATTGCATTCTAGCAAGCGGATAAGCAGCTAGAGAACAGAAGATGATGTTCAGAACAACAGTTAAAAATGCCACAATGGTACTGTTCTTTAAATATGTCCAGAACGGAAATGCCTTCATCACTTCTACATAGTTTTGTAGGGTAATTTTTTCTGGTATAAATTGTGGTGGATATTGGAAAATGTTTTCGCTACCCGATTTTAGTGATGTTGATAAGAGCCATAGAAATGGTCCTACCATAAGGATGGTCACTAAGATTAGTAGAGAGTAGCTAATGATTCGACCAACAAGCTTCTTAGTCGTCATAGATTGTTTATTTGTTTTAATATCGATGGTTGAGTTGTTTTTTTGTAAAGGAGAATTCATGTTGGTCACCCCCTCATTTCAGTTTCTTTTTTGCTCATGAACTTAATGTTAATGATTGATAGGATCAGTGTTATTAGGAATAAAATAACACCCGCCGCACTTGCATAGCCCATCTGTAAGTTTCCAAATGCTTCTTCATAAATATAGAATACAAGTGTTTTTGAGCTGTTCAATGGACCTCCACCAGTCATGACGAAAATTTCCTCAAATACCTTCATCGCAGAGATCGAAGACATAATCGAAACTATCATAATAGAAGGCATTAACAACGGTATTGTAATATGAAAGATTTGTTGAAGCTTTGATGCTCCGTCAATATCGGCTGCTTCATATAAATCAGAAGGAATCGATTGAAGACCTGCTAAATAAATGACCATATAATAGCCGAGTCCCTTCCATACTGTTACCGCCATTACCGCAAAAATCGATGTTGATGGTGATGTTAACCAGTGTATAGGCCCACTAATGATTCCCATGCTATCTAACAGATAATTTAATACTCCTTTATCGGCATATACCCATTTCCAGGTAATCCCTACTACAACCATTGAAGTGACAACTGGCACATAGTAAGCGGAGCGAAAGAAACCAATTCCTTTAATCTTTTGATTGACAAGAATCGCTAAAAAGATCGGAAGAATAACAAGCGAGGGAACAACGATGAATAAATAAAGAAAGGTTTGAAAGAGGACCTTCCAGAACATATCATCTTGGAAAATTTCTTTATAGTTGTCAAGCCCAACAAATGACGGCTCTGTGATCATATTATAGTCTGTGAAGCTTAACCAGATCGCATTTAACATAGGATAAAAGATAAATGCACCAAGTATGATACAGCCTGGTATTAAAAATAAATAGGGAGTCAAAAGACTTCTTCTCATAACACTATCCCTCTTTTCTTTGCAGCATCCATTGCCAGTTTTGCAGCTCCGTACATGCCTGCCTTATTTCCTAATTGAGCAGGTAGAATTGAAATCGGAGACTCATAGTTTGCTAGTTTTTCAAGAAACGCATCCCACCATAATTCCTTAGAGTCAATTACACCACCGCCAATGATCACAACATCAGGGTCAATCGAGACAGTCAGGTTATAGCAGGCAATCGCTAAGTATTCTAAGTAGTCGTTCACAACCTTTTGAACAGGTTCGTGTCCTCTTTGAAAATCATGAAGTACATCTTTACCATGCTGATACGGTGCTTTAACAGCCGAATTGGCTTCCCTTAAAAGGGCACTGCCAGACAAATACTGTTCCATGCATCCTCTTTTACCACAGTTACAGGGCTTGCCAAATGGGACGAGCACAACGTGTCCCCATTCTCCACCTTGATGATGAGCACCCGCTACAAGCTGATGATCAATCACATTAGCACCACCAACTCCAGTTCCTAGTGTGAGCATAACCGCGTTAGGATAAGTTTGTTCTCTCTTCGATAACTCTCCGACTAATGCCACATTCGCGTCATTTTCGACGATACAAGGAATACCATATCTACCTTCAATGAATTGCTTTAGATTAGTACCTTGCCAGCCAGGTAGGTTTGTTGTTGCATAAACGATTTCACCTGTGTTGGAATTCACTCGTCCCGCTGTACCAATCCCAATGTATTGCACGGAAGTATTTTCGAGCAGCTCATCTATTACAGAAGTAAGAGTAACTAAGATTCCGTCTTTTCCTTCCCCGATATTCGTTTTCATTTCAAACGATTTGAGCACAGTACCAGCTTCAGAAATGACCATCCCTTTTACACCTGTACCACCAATATCAACACCGATTACATTCATGAGTTTTCACCAACTTTTATACAAGCTTATTTAACACAGCGCGTGCTGTACGTTCTTTCATCATCACAGATTTCTTTTTATCTTCTAGGGCAATACCTGTACAAAGTAGATCAATTACAAACAACTGCGAGATCTTAGCTGCTAATGAACCACCTTCTAAGGGAGACTCTTTTCCACCGCTTAAAAGGACACAATCTGCAATCTTCGTAATCGGCGAGCGAGCATAATACGTAATCGCAATTACCTTCGCGCCATTTTCCTTGGCTACCTGCAAGGAATCAATCGTATCCTTTGTACTTCCAGATACACTAAGTCCAACTACAACGTCTGTTTCGTCAAAGGTTGCCGCTGTCATTGACTGAATATGTGGGTCGATGAGTGCATCAGTTCTTTTTCCAATTCGGATAAATCGATGTTTGGCATCAAGTGCCGTTAACCCCGATGTACCTACACCGAAAAAGTGAACACCCTTTGCATTTTTAATCATGTCGATTGCTTTTTGCACATTATTATCGTCGATCATGTTTACCGTTTCATCAATCGCCATTTTGGTGTAGTTTGCAATGGAGATGGTTAGGCTATCTGATTCTTCTTCCTTTATATTCTGCTCTTGCAGCGTTGAAAGGTCCTTTGCTATCGCAAGCTTAAATTCCTGATAACCCTTTAAGCCAATCTTTCTACAAAAGCGGAGCACAGTTGTTTCCCCAACATTGGCAACGTCGGCAAGGTCAGTTACGGAGTAGTAAATAACCTTTTCCATCTGTTCGATGACGATGTCTGCTACCTTTTGTTCTGATTTGGTTAAGGAAGGATAATAGCTTTTAATTAACCCTCCTAATTTGCTTCGGTTTTGCTGTGTTGTGTTTGTCATGTTCCTGACCATCCTTTAATATGAAATTGACAAAATCCTTTGTAATGTTTTGAGGTCGGGTAATAGCTGATCCTACTACAACTGTATGTGCACCTAATGATAAAGCTGTACTAGCTTTTTCCGGTGTAGAGATTCTACCTTCAGCAAAAACGGGAATGGTTAGCTTTTTCACTAACTCCTGAATTAACGTGAAATCTGGATCCTGTGTTTGTGGTGAATATGGTGTATAGCCCGACAGAGTTGTCGAAACACAATCACACCCAATTTCTTGAGCATAGACTCCTTCTTCGTACGTTGAAATGTCAGCCATCACGAGTCTTCCTTTTGAATGAATATAAGAAACAAGTGCTTCTAGTGACTCTCCATTAGGTCGTTCTCGCTTTGTTGCATCTAGTGCAATCATTGCTACATCTACTCCGAGCAGTTCATCTACCTCTTTCTTGGTTGGTGTAATATAAACGGGACTATCGGTATAATCACGTTTTATTAACCCAACAACCGGCAAATCAACAGTCTTTGTAATTTCAGCTATATCTTCAGGACCATTCGCACGAATGCCAACGGCTCCACCCATTTGAGCGGCTAATGCCATTTTTGCCATTACAGTCGAACCATGTAGAGGCTCATCCTCTAAAGCTTGGCATGAAACAATTAACCCGCCTTTAACATTTGAAAAAAAGTTCTTGTTGTCATTCATTTCGTCACCACCAGTTTAAATTCCTATGTACTACATGTATTAGCGCATCTTTTTATTGGTTTATAAAATTACAAAATTCATTACTTGTTAATAACAAGGCATAGTGCATACTAATCCGGCTCCAACACCCAACCCCTCGAGGTTAAATAACCTGAAGAGAATAAAATGGAAGTTTGCCATTTTCTTCTCTTCAGAACATTTACTTGTCGGGGCTAAACGGGGTGCTTGCGCCTTTTGTTCTTGAGAAGAAAAAGGGAGAACGTTTCTCCCTTTTCATTTTTGTTACATATGACTGTTTTCATTTACATAAAGAGCCTTATTATTTTGCTAATAATTCATTCCACTTTTGCTCAGCTTGTGCAATCGCATCTTCTGTAGACATTTCACCTAACATTGCTGCTGCAAGTGCTTCGTTCATTGCTGTTTTTAGATCGTTATAGTTTTTCATTGGTGGAATTAATACTTCACTATCCAGTAATTGCTCAGCTGATACTAGGCGAGCTTCATCAATAGGAGTTGGATTAGCTGGTAACTCCTTAAAGAATGGATCATCTAAAGCTGATTCGATTGATGGAAGAATTGGAACAATCTTATCAAATTCAACCTGGTTCTCAGCATTTGTGATAAAGATTGAGAACTTTACTGCCGCTTCTTGAGCATCACTTTGCTTAGGAACAACTAAGTTCATTGCTGCTACGTTTTTCTTATTTGTTTTACCAGTAATGATTGGAGCTGTTTTTGTAGCTGCTAATACATCTGGTGCATTTTCTTTAACTGTGTTTAAAAATTGTGGACCTGATGAAAGGATTGCAAGTTCACCAGCTTGGTATAAATCAACTGCTTTACTATGTCCTTCTGTTAATACTTCACGTGGAATAAGGTCATTCTTGTAAAGATCCACGAAGAAATCAAATGCCGCTTTACCATCAGCCGTGTTAAATGCTGCTTTTGTCATACCTTCATCTGTTAAGTCAACACCCATCATAACCATTGTTTCTAAAAGATGGCTTCCATCTAATGGTGGGAAGAATGCATATTTACCAGTCTCATCTTTAATTGTCTTTGCTACTTCAGCTAACTCTTCAAATGTAGAAGGAGCTTTTTCAGGATCTAATCCAGCTGCCTTGAAAATTTCTGTATTGTACATCGTTACTTGAGAAGATAAGTACCAAGGAATACCGAAAGTCTTTCCATCAAACGTGTTTGATTTCCAAACTCCTTCTAAATACTCTCCTCTTACATCTGCAGGTACCATTTCATCCATGTTTACAAGTGCATCTAATTCAGCTAACTGAGATGCGAATTGTGGGTTTAAGTTCGCAACGTCTGGAGCAGTCTTAGAAGCAACTGCTGCTAGGATCTTCTTTTCCATGTCGCCCCAAGGAATGTCTACCCATTTTACTGAAATGTTTGGATTTTCAGCTTCAAAATCCGCAATTACTCCGTTAATGTAATCATCAAAAGTAGGTGATAATTGCATCGTCCAGAATTCAACTTCAACCGGTTCAGTCGTCTCTTCCGTCGTTTCTTCTGTTGTTTCCTCTGTATTTTCAGCAGCTTCTTCTGGCTCATTAGCCGTGTCTTCTGTCGTGCTACATGCTGCTGCAAATACCATCATGAGCATAAGCATGAGAGCAAATAACCAAGATTTCTTTAACATAATTGTTCCCCCTTTAGGTTTGTAAAAAATAATTAAGCGCCCGCAACAAATCTCTTCTCCAAAAATCCCATAGATGATGTTCATCTTCTTCGTAGTATGTAACGTATCCTTGTTTGTACTCTAGCTCATTCCTCATGATTCGGTTATGGGCTAGGATCTGTAGCTGTTGATTAGTAATGGGCGAGATGAACTCATCCTCATGCTTTCCAACAACCTGATAAATACGAACATCCTCTAGGGCTTTGACAGATTGCAGCTGTGAAAAGTTTCCTTCTGAAAACGCTGCGGACTGCATTAATACGGTTGTAAATGATGAAGGCTCCTTACATAGAAGTGATAAGGAAACAGCTCCACCGAGTGAATCTCCTAGTAAACCAAGCTTGTGAATATACTTACCTTTTGAAGTAAGCTCCTCTTTAATAGAAGGAAGTAGCTCTTTTAAGAAAAAAGCTAGATACCTTTCATGATCCCGACCATTTGGATGATAGGCATCATATCGTTGAAAGGAATTTCCAGGAGGAACGAGGATCAACACAAGCCCCCGGTCATGAACAGTGAGTTTAGTCAAAGAATGTTCTAGTTGACCAAGCTCCATATAATCTTCCCCATCCTGCACAAAGAGTAAATCCACATCTTTATAGTCAAACAACTCCCATTCATAAATGGTGAGATCCCTCTGTAAGTGAGTACTTCTGATAACGCTTTCTTTTTTCCTTATCAACGAAGTCTCACATCCTTCTTGGGCTCTTGACTACTTAACTAGAAGTCTACCATACAATTTCCAGTTTGTGAACATATTCTCCAAAATATTTTATTATGGTGGATTATAACTCCAGTTTATTGTATTGCTTTTGAAATTATGACAAGTGTTTTATTTATTGATAAATCAATTATCATAAGATAAAAACGACTAATTTTGACAAAATAGCTTGTTTAAAAAGGAGCAAAACTCCTCCTTTTTTACCATTTTTGGAGAATATATTCTAACTTAAGGAATATTGTGGTAGTATTCTAATCAACAAAGAGAGGTAGAACGAATACTTTTGAAAGCGTTACCATTGGTAGTCTATCTTTCTTAAAAATTTAAGGAGGTGAAATTCTCTACTATATCTACTTCATAGATTGACAGAGAGAATTTTAATTTAATTAAATTGGGAGGAGAAATGAATTTGAAAATTACTAAGCTTACGATGATTTTATCTATTATTCTAGGTTTGATTGTATCCAGTCTAGGAATGAGCTCCAGTGCAACAGCAGCATTTAAGGAGGATATGATCCGAGCGGCGAATGGAGAAAGACAGGTTATTAATGCGTTTAATGCACTTCGAGGTGGAAATCAGCTAGTTGTTTATACACCAGAGTTTGGAGAGAGTACCAAGAATAATCGTTGGGGTGTTGAAGTAATAGTTGAAGAAGGCAAAGTTATTGAGGTTCGTGATGGTACGCTAGCAGGAAATGATTCCTTCTATGATACTCCAATCCCTAAAAATGGCTATGTTATTTCTGGGCATGGTACTGCGAGAACTTGGATTATACAAAACCTTCATGCGGGGGAAAGTGTTGAAATTCTTTACGACGTGATTGCTGAGCCTGAGAAATCATCGACATTTTCTATTTCAAGACTAGATCCAAAACCACCTTTTGCATTTCCAGGTGGACGTGGTGGGGATGAGCTAGTTGTATACACACCGGAGTACGGGTATGAAACAACTGGAACCAACCAATACGGTGCCGAGGTAATTGTTCGTGATGGAATTGTCGTCGAAATGTCTGGTAGTGATTCTGTGATTCCAGAGGACGGCTTTGTTTTATCAGGGCATGGTACAGCAAAAGATTGGCTGTTACAATTCACGCAGGTTGGTGCAAAAGTCACTTTTGATAAAGAAACGATGAAAGTGACAGCAAAGATCGATGCAAGCAGCTACATACGGGCTTCAGAATTAGTTCTACAAGTGGCTGAAGCATCCGTTGAAAATGCTGAGAGCAGATTTCTAGATGTTCCTTTAGACGAAGCAAAACAAACGATTACTGAAGCAAAAGCAATCATTATGGAAGCTGAGGCTGCTTTTAAATCTGAAGATTGGTTCAAAACCATAGAGCTTTCAGAGCAAGCAACAGAATTAGCAGAAAACGCATCGTTTTTAACGGTTGAATCACGTGTTGTTGATGCGCGTGGTATCTGGCACCGTCCGGTTGAAAAGAACCGCGAGGAAATCATTGCAACGTTAGATCGCTTAGCTGATTCTAATTACAATATGTTATTTTTAGAAACATTTTTCCACGGATATACGATTTATCCTAGTGAGGTCGCACAACAAAATCCAAACTTTGAAGGCTGGGATCCATTAGCCGTATTCATTGAAGAAGGAAAAAAACGTGGAATTGAAGTTCACGCTTGGGTTCACACCTTTTTCGTTGGACATGAAACATTAAACCCACCTGGACCGATTATTGATGCACATCCAGAGTGGGCTGCAGTAGACCGTAAAGGTAACTTACCATCTGAAAAGGAAGTTGGCTATTACTGGATTAACCCTGCATTGCCAGAGGTTCGTGATTTCTTGTCTACCTTGTTTGAAGAAACCACTTCAAGCTATGATTTATCAGGTTTACACTTAGACTATATTCGCTATCCTGTGAGCAAGCCTTACAACGTAGGATATTCTTATGATGAGTACAGTCGAAGTGAGTTTAAGAAAGAATCCGGATTTGATCCATTAGAAATTACACCTGAAAGCAATCCAGAAGCTTGGGAACAATGGAACTTATGGCGCGAAAAACAAATTTCAACATTCGTTGAAAGAATTCACAGTGAACTAAAGGCACGAAATGCTGAGATGGATTTATCAACGGCTGTATTCCCTGAGGTATCTGACGCGGTTGATCAAAAGTTCCAAAACTGGATTGATTGGGTAGAAGCAGGTTATATGGATTTCATCACACCTATGATCTACTCTGTTGATACAAAGTATGTTAATAAAACCACGGCAGATTTCATAGCCAATATGAAATCACCAGTATTATCTTACATCGGTTTAGCACCATTTATCGGATTCACTGATGAGCTATTAGTGTCACAGGTTAGCGGTGTGTACCAAGAAGGTTCATCTGGGCAAGTACAATTCGCCTACCACAATCTAAAGCAAGAACATTTTGATTCACTAAAGATTGGACCTCAACGTAAGGATGCTATCGTTCCTCACCGTAATCCAGCTGATGCTGCCGCTGTCATGGTGAACGATATTAAACGTAAAGTAGAAGAGATTTATAACGCAAAAGGTGCAATGAAAGGAAATATCAAAACTCCACTATTTGCTAAGTTAAATCAAATCGAACGCAAGCTAGCAAAAGGTGATATCCAAGGTGCACTAGAGCACAAAGCAGTTGCTGCCGAGTTTATCACAGAACGCCAAAAAGACATTAACGAACATGTCGTTGCTAACTTACACCGTGATCTCACACAGCTAGAGAAAGTGCTGGAGTTTGCTATATTTGATCAAAAATAATGAATTGATGGGACATAGGGACAGGTACCGTGTCCCGGCTGCCTAAGGCAGCTGGGACAATGGACCTGTCCCCTTGTCCCACTACATAGATTTCAAACTCCTATTTATCATATCGATGTCAAATTCGGAGTAGCCCTGACTGATTCCCCAACTAACCATGAAACTATGTTCTGGATGATTGGGATTGGAAATGATTTTAAGGAATGCTTCATAGCCATACTCTCCACCGACATCCTCTGGAGGGGTGTTTCCTCCACCATCAATGCAAACAGGGAAATTCTGATCGTAATCATCTCTTTCATTTTCAATAATAATCTCATGCTCCCAACCTTCTCCAAAGTCGTATAGGTACGAGATTTTTGCCGGGAGGTAGTCTACAAGTTTCTCCCCTGTTTCTATCCTCATCGGGATTCTAGATGGATGGTTTAATGCTTCTTCATGACAAACTAGCCTTACTATTGGTTGACGCTCTAAATTCTCTTTAAAAGTAATAAACTCATGAAGATGGTAATCCTTCCAGCCAAACACAATTTGTAACGTTTCATGTAATTCTGGAAATGTAATTCTTTTAGGTACCATGACTTTTCGCCAAACATGATGATTCTTTAAGTTTAGCTTTACGTGAAGAACTAGAGCTTCAGAGTAAAAAATTGCCTCACCTGCAAGAACCTCCAAATCTCTATATAAATCTTGATTTGGGTACCTATAATCTTTTTTTCCATTTCCAACAAGAAAACGACTGATTCGCTTATTCATTTTAACTTGATTGATAGTTTGTTGAATGAGATCCTCCTCAAAATAAAGAACATTCTCACAGGCCTTGTTTAATCTTGCCACCATCGTTCGGTCCTTCGTTGTTGTATAGGTGAATTTTTTCGAACTAGAAATAAAGGCTTCAATGACCTCATCTTTGATTCCCTCATCCCGAAACGTTTCTCTAATTGCTTCTAAAATTAACACTTCTATATTCTTAATGTCCTTTGCTTTTAAGCCATGAAGGACAATAACATAACGATTGCTGTCGTTCATAAGCACCAGCGTTTTTCTTCTATTTATTGTTAATAAATTCGCATGCCAGGAAAACAGTGGCTCTGCGTCTGCTGTAGTTTCTGGCACTAGTTTTAGTTCAGATAAAAGTTTTTTTGTACATTGAATTAACATTTGTAACTCTCCTAGTCTATATATAAACCGCTACCTTTATATTAACACGGAATGGTAGGACAGCTAGTTGGATGGATTGGATGAGGGGATAGGAGGAGGCTCCTACGGTGTTGTTAATGAAGAGGATCTGCAGATGAGATCTGTGTGAGATCTGTGGTTTTATCTTATTAAAAAACAAATCCTCCCTTCAAATTAATATGGGAGAAATTCTATGTTATAAGTGATTCTGAATTTGTAGCTGTTATTTTAGTAGTAATTAGATTTTAAATTTTTGAGGGTTTACTAGTTATTATTGAATGTAAACAGAGAGGATTAAAGATGAGGGTTATTTACATATACTTCAATTCTTTTGCTTAAATCGAGCAATATCCCTTTCATTTCGGACCGTTTTCTCCCAAATATGATTTTGATCTTATTCGATATCTTTCATTCGGCCCAGAATCTCAGCGTGTTCTCTTTCATTCGTTTCCTTAAATTCTTTTAGTTCACTTTTAACACCAGCTACATCATTTTTGATTGTGTCTACATCCACTTTCAAAGTACCTACCATAGAAACTAACTGTGCTAACATATCTTCCATACGTATTAATCTATCTTCACTCACATTGTTCACTTCCCGCTACAGCTTTAATTCTAGTAAATTAAAGTATGAGAATATAATGTAATTATAGTATCCTTAACCTCCCTGATTGTGATAAAAATAACAGGAGTCTCCTGTCACACTAAGTTTGTTAGCGAAGTTTGATTCCCTATCGTTGCTAAACTTTACTTACTCATAGAATTGAAGCCATACCTAAAGACAGATACCTCTGAAAAAGTACGCTTTCTAACATAAAAAATCCCCATTCCTAGACTACATCTAGAAAACGGGGATTTTATTATCCATATTAAAAATAGGAGAATCTAAGCTCAGGCTCCATATAAACATCCACACTCTCATCACCTTGAATTAAAGATACAAAAGAACCGAACCCAGGCTTCTGGGACAATACCCCAGTCCCTACGCTCTTTGGCGGCGGGTCATAACGTCGAAGATTACGGCTAGGGCTAGGACTCCTCCACGGATCATGTATTGTGGGGCAATCCCTACTCCCATTAGGTTCATTCCGTTTGTTAAGGTTGCCATAACGACTGCACCAATTACTGCTCCAGTTACTCTACCTACACCACCGGCTGCTGATACACCACCAACGAAGGCTGCTGCGATGGCATCAAGTTCGAATAGTGTACCTGCTGTTGTAGTTGCGGATTGTAAACGTGCTGTGAATAGAATACCTGATAGTGCTGAGAGCATACCCATTGAACCGAATACGAGAAGCGTAATTTTGCTTACGTTTATACCGGTAAGGTGAGCTGCTTCTGGGTTACTACCAACTGCATAGATATGACGACCGATGACGGTTTTGGTTGTAATGAAATGGTAGACGATGACAACTAGTAGAACAATCATCACTGTCCAAGAAAATCCATTATAGCCAGCTAACAGCCATGTAATGTAGGCCATAATGCCTGAAACAAACACTAACTGTAAAATGAAAATTGGCTTTGATACCACATCGAATTCGTATTTAATCTTTTTGCGACGACTTGAAATGGAGCTATAGATATATAATAAAATTCCAATTAATCCAACTAGTAGTGTGAGTAAGTGTAAGCCGCCTACTTCTGCAATAGAAGGAATATAACCATTTCCAATCGCGTTAAACGCATCATTATCTACAATAATCGTTCCTGTTTTTTCAGTTGCCATCAAAATCGCACCACGATAAATGAGCCAACCCGCTAATGTGGCAACGAAGGCTGGAATTCCTACTTTCGCTACAAGTAAACCTGTAACACCACCAGCACACATACCTAGGATTAAAATAATCGGTATAACAATATAAACTGGCAGACCAACTTGCATTAAGAGAATAGCTGCAACCGCACCTAGGAAACCTGCTAAAAATCCAATCGATAAGTCGATATGACGGATGACGATGACTAGCATAACCCCAACAGCTAGCACCGCAATATAACCTGCTGAATCTAGTAAATTACTAATATTTCTTGAGGACATGAATAGTCCACCAGTAAGGATTTGAAATGTAATCATAATGACGATTAACGCGATGTACATTCCATAATCACGGATATTACGCTTTAATAAGCCCTTTAATTCGTTAATATATTTCATCGTATTACCCCCTATTGCGTCGCAAGTTGCATAATATTTTCTTGATTGGCTTCTTCTGATGAAAGTTCACCTTTCATTTCACCCTCCGCCATTACATAAACGCGATCGCTCATACCAAGGACTTCACCAAGCTCTGATGAAATCATAATGATACTCATACCTTTATTGATCAATTCATTCATAACTGAATAGATTTCAAATTTAGCACCCACATCAATTCCCCGTGTTGGCTCATCTAAGATTAATAGCTTAGGACCAACAAAGAGCCATTTCCCGAGCGAAACCTTTTGCTGATTTCCACCACTTAAGTTTCCAACCAGCTGTTGTAACGATGGTGTTTTAATTCCTAATGATTCCTTATAGCCGCGGGCAATAATAATCTCTTCGTTTTCATTGACCACTCCATTGGAGGAAATGGCTTTTAAATTCCCAATCGAAATATTACTTTTAATATCCTGTAGTAAAAATAACCCATCGCCTTTTCGGTCTTCTGTTACATAGGCAATTCGCGCTTTAATGGCAGCACTCGTATGCTTTAATGTAGCAGGTTGTCCTTCTAAAAATAAATCTCCTTGTATTTTGTAACTTGCAGCATTACCAAAAATACTTAAGGCAAGCTCCGTCCGTCCTGAACCCATTAGTCCAGCAATCCCAACGATTTCTCCCTTTTTCACATGAAGATTTACATTTGTAGCGACATTACGTCCTAGCTTTGGATCGTACGCCGTCCAGTTGGATAGCTCTAAAATCGTTTCGCCTAACTCTTTCTTCGGTCGTTTTGGATAAATATCCTCAATTTCACGTCCAACCATGTTTTTAATAATGTTGGCTTCCGTAATCTCGCCTCTTGATCCATCTAACGTACAAATCGTTTCCCCGTCTCGGATGACCGTCGCTTTATCTGAAATGGAGATGACTTCCTTTAATTTGTGAGAAATCATGATGCATGTGATTCCCTCTTTTTTCAATTCACGTAACAATTCTAATAGGTTTTCACTGTCATCTTCGTTAAGAGCAGCTGTCGGCTCATCTAAAATAAGAAGCTTTACTTCTTTACTTAGTGCTTTTGCAATTTCAACTAATTGCTGCTTTCCTACCCCTAAATCTTTTATTAATGTTTCAGGGTTTACTTTCAAGCGGACCTTATTGAGCATTTTTTTCGCTTCGACTATTGCTTTATTCCAATCTAAAATGCCACCATTTTGGATTTCATTACCTGCAAAAATATTTTCATAAACAGATAGGTCAGGAAATAGCGCTAGCTCTTGATATATAATCGCGATTCCGACTTCGACGCTATCATTAATTTTGTTAAACCGCTGCACTTCCCCATTAAATACAATATCTCCGGTATATGTTCCAAAAGGATACACACCGCTCAGCACTTTCATTAGTGTGGACTTACCAGCACCATTTTCTCCTACTAAACAGTGAATTTCTCCTCGTTTCACTTTAAAATTAACATTCGAAAGTGCCTTTACTCCTGTAAACTCTTTTGATATCTGGTTCATCTCTAAAATATAATCGCTCACTGTTATGCCTCCTTAACCAGACAACTAAGGGAAAAGTGCTAGACATGGATCATCTAACACTAATCTCCTTCTTTTTATTCAATTAATCAATTAGTCTAATCCTGTAAATTCACTAGCTTCGTAGTAACCGGAGTCAATTAGTTCTGCTTTTACATTGTCTTGGTTTACCACAATTACATCTGTCTGCTTTGCTGGTACATCAATGCTTCCGTTGTTATAAGAACCAGTTGTTTCTGGTGTTTTTCCATCTAAAATATCAACAGCCATACCCATTGCATCCTGTACTAACGTACGAACATCTTTAAATACTGTCATCGATTGCTTACCGTCAATGATGTATTGGATTGAGGCTAGTTCAGCATCTTGACCTGACACTAGGTAACTAGTTACCGCACCGTCTGATGCAAATACGTCAGCGATTGAACGAGCTGTACCATCATTTGGAGCTAGGATAGCAACATCACCTTTTAAATCTGCACCAGCAGCTGTAAGGTTCGTTTGTGCTTTATTTTTTGCTTCGTTTGGATCCCAGTTTGTTGTAACCTGACCTAAAATCTTACCTAATTCATCACGAGTAAGCGTTGCCTTATCTTTTAACGCTTCTGCTTCAGAAGAGTTTGCAATGACAAATGTTCCATCAGCAATTTTGGGTTGAAGAACACTCCATGCACCTTCGAAGAATAAGAATGCGTTGTTGTCAGACGCTGCACCTGCATATAAGTAAAGTGGAACTCCACTGCCTTCAGCATTGTCAATTAAGTATTGCCCTTGTGCTGCACCTACTGCGATACTGTCAAAAGTTACATAGTAATCAACTGCATCTGTATCTGTAATTAAACGGTCATACGAGATAACTGTAACTCCATCTTTTTTTGCTGCTTCCACTGCAGAACCTGCAGCTGCACCATCATGAGGAGCAATAATTAAAACGTCAATTCCTTTATTAAGTAATGTTTCTACATTTTCTTTTTCTTTCGCAGATGATCCTTGGCTAAATAAAATTTCTGTTGTATAGTCAGAATCTTCTAGAGCTGCCTTAAATCTTGCTTCGTCTTGTACCCATCTTGGCTCATCTTTTGTCGGTAGTACGATTCCAACACTTACCTCGCCCCCGCCAGTATTACAACCAGCAATAATAAAAATAGACATCATGGCAACTAGTAAAATAGAAATCTTCTTTTTCATGTCTATGAATCCCCTTTCAAAGCTTTTTATATTTGTGTATAGACCCAATATATCATCGAGCTGAAGTAATGATAACGCTTTCTTCTAGCACTATTTTGTTATTCATCTGTACTTTTTTAACATGGCTGTTTTTTGCTATTGTTTCCTTAGTTCTACCTTAGTTCAGCGAAATGGGGTTGATTAGAAAAGAGTAACTACGGGATTTTCCTTTTGGAAAACCACAATCTACAACAACATCATAATAAAAAAAGGAACTTAGCTATTAATCTAAGTTCCTTTGTTTCATTTATTTAATTACACCGAATCATTCCTCTACGTACCGATAGACATCCTCCCTTGAATGGAAGCCATCGGCAATAATGGTCTCATCTATATTTGATCCTTCAACAGCAATAGGAGAAAGTAACGTCGAAGGCACTTCAATTCTTCCGTTGTTTACCTTCCTAGTTTCGATGACATCCTCACCCTTAGCAAGCTTAACCGCAATTTCTGCAGCTGTTTGTGCTAACGTTCTAATTGGCTTGTAAACCGTCATTGTTTGCGTACCTATCACAATGCGCTGAGCTGCGGCTAAATCAGCATCTTGACCTGCAACTGGAATTTTACCTGCAAGCCCTTCTTCTTGAAGAGCTTCAATGACAGCACCTGCTGTCGCGTCATTAGCAGCAATCACTGCATCTATTTTATTATTGTTTGCTTTTAGGGCAAGCTTCATATTTTCTTTTGCATGTTCTGGTACCCAATCTTTTGTCCACTGATCAAACACAACCGTAATATCTCCTTTATCAATTAGCGGCTGCAGCACACTGAATACTCCTCCCTTGACCAAATGTGCATTATGATCAGTTTCGGCACCACCGATGTATACATATTTTCCTTTTGGCACAAGGTTGGTAATGGCCCGGGCTTGTAGCATTCCCACCAGCTCATTATCGTATGAAACATACATATCTAGTTCCGCATTCCTTACTAAGCGATCATAGGACATCACTTTCACACCGACGGAGTGTGCTTTCTTTACAATAGCAGCTGTTGATTCTGCGTTATGAGGAACAATCACCAGCACATCAATGTTTTGACTAAGCATCGTTTCCGCATGCCAAATTTGCAGGGAATCATCTCCATTGGATGCCATGACCATCACTTCAGCTCCTAGTGCTTCAACTGATTCCTTAAAGAGATCTCTGTCCTTAATCCAGCGCTCCTCTTCTAACGTGTCCATCGCGAAGCCGATTTTGATTTTTTCTCCCTCTGATTGATCTTCTTTTTGTTCAGGAATCGCATTTGATAGTTCTTTACCATTATCAGCTGATTCACAAGCAGTAAGGTTGAAAATAACCACAAGCATGAACATTCCTAAACATATTTGGGAGAGTAGCCTTCTCATTCATCTCACTTCTTTCCCACTAAAATAAGCAAACATTGTTTAACCAATTAATTGCTTTCGATACTCCGTTGGTGTGACGTTACACATTCTCCTAAACACTTTGCTAAAATAATTTGGATCGTGGTAACCAACCTCATACGTTATTTCTTTTAAACTCTTTTCTGGATCACGCATCAGCTTCTTTGCTTTCTCAATCCGACATTCTGTTAAAAAGTGAATATAATTAATGCCAAGCTGTTCTTTAAAGATTTTACTGATATATATCGGACTTAACCCTACCTCTTTGCCAATTGTGTCTAATGAAATATCTTTATGGGCATGTTCGATAATGTATTTTTTAATGAGTTGAATAGAGTCAGTACCAAGCTCTGCATGATACTCCTCATACGAAGTTCGAACTCGGTCCAACAGATGGGAGGTTTCAGCACGTAACTGCCTGTAATCTGTTGCTTGCAAGGAATAAACCGGGATGTCTTGTATTGCTCCCATTTCACTAAGTACTTGAGAGGCAATCCAAAATAGTTCCATCACACGTTGTTGAGCTTGAAAGAGAGGGGTACTTTCTTTCTCAAGGGTTTCAATGATGTCAACAAAGCTGTTACCTATTTCATCCCATTGACCATTACGTACAAAGTTAAAAAATTGCTGCTCATTTTTCTTTGATAAATTCTCATCAAAACCTGGAACAAGTGGTGGTACATCATCATAAAATCGAAACTTAGCAGGTATTGTTGTATCTCTTGTTGCAATTAGCGATTCTTGATAGGATTGTTTGATTTGTTCTAATGAACTATATAGATTGCCAATTCCAATAAACCATTCACAATCTTCATATGTCTTAGCGATTTTTAGGATCTCCCTTGCTAACAAGGTTGCTTGAGATCGGAAGGACTGATCTGGTTTTAAAAACACGATAATCGGTAATTGACGGCCATATAAAGCTCCTACCCACCCACTTTTTGTTTGTCTTACTTTTTCTCTAATGGCCGAATAATAAGCTTCAGAACCTAGTGGTAGTATGAGGTTCATCACATATTTTTCCTTTGTTGCTTGAATGTCTAGTAATTCAACCAATTCTTCTAACTGTACTTCGTGGACATGATCAAAGATAAGTTGAGTGACAATATCGGTTTCGAATATAGACTTCGCTTTTTGTAACGCGTATTGTTGATGCTTGCTTCTCTTTACTAACTCTTTCTCTGCTTCAATCTTGCTTAAAACTTTGCCCAGTATATCCACGATTTCGGAAGCCTTTGCCGGTTTCACGATATAATCTTCCACGCCAAGCTTCATTGCTAGGCGTGCATACTCAAAAGAAGCAAAAGCTGTCGCCATAATAAATTTTATTTGTGAGTTCTTATATTTGATGGCTTCTATCGCTTCAAGACCCGTCATTCCTGGCATTTGAATATCCATAAACACTAGATCTGGTTGAAATTCATCCACGATTTCAGTCGCAATTCTTCCATTCTTAGCCTGTTTTACCACGATAGAAGGAAAATTTCTTTCTATAATGAGCTGTAGTCCATCACGTTCGATCTGCTCATCATCCACGATTAATATTTTCGTCATATGAATTAACTCCCCTTTCTTTCAGGATATGGATGATTACTTTTGTACCGTTCCCTTTATTACTTTCAATCCTCATCGTATCTTCTCTACCATTAAAAAGGCGGAGACGCTTCACTACATTGCTCAAACCAATCCCTGTAGAGTGTCCTTCGGCTGTATCAAGCTGTTCTTCCATGATTTGTTTGATTTTTTCTTCTGACATACCCGGTCCATCATCTTCCACCTCAATGGTCACACGGTCACCGTCATCTTTAATGCGAAACCAAATCACCCCACCGTCTTCATGTGGTTCAATTCCATAGATAACAGCGTTTTCCACAATAGGTTGAAGGGTAAGACCTGGAATTTCAATATCAAGGCAAGCCGCGTCTATAACTGGATGAAATGTTAACCGGTCTGTATATCTAGCCTTTTGAATATCAATATATTGTTGGATCACTCTTACTTCATCATAAAGGGTCATCGTTTTGTCTAAATGTTTCAAGTTATATCGTAACAAGCCAGCTACACTAACAAGGAGATCACTCGTTTCTTCCGATCCTTCCATATAAGCCTTTTTCGATAGAGTATTAAGTGTGTTAAATAAAAAATGTGGATTTATTTGACTTTGTAAACTTCGAAGCTGGCTTTCTTTTAAAAGTAGCTTACTCTGCTGCAACTCTTTTTCCAACTGAGCTTTTTGCTGGATTTCTAGGATTAAGTTATTTATATTTACTCTCATTCGCTCAAGCGTCTTTGCTAGAAATGATATTTCATCATTGGATTCAACCTCAATCTCTAAATCAAACCTTCCTTTTGAAATCTCACTTGCAGCCTTTGTCAGCTTTTCAACTGGTTTTGTGATGCGACGAGAGAACCAGTAGGTAAATAGCATTAGAAAGACTGAGATTAATAGCAATAGCCAAATCCCGAGCTGCTTCAGTCCTTCTGATTGAAGAATAATACCTCTGTAAAAACGGTCATATGTTTTAATTTCTGTGTCAATTAAAGTGAGAGTCATTTCCGATATATAATTCGAAATATGTGTCGCTTCTGTAAAAGCCTGGTTAGAATTGTAAGTATCCGCTTCAGAATGAAAGAATAGGGAACGATCAATCATTTCTACTAAACTATCAATTAAATGAACATAGTTTGTTATGGCCAGCTCATTCTCAACATTTTTAAAATCAACAACTTCCTCTTTCATCTTTTCCATTTCTAGCTTATGTTGGTCAATGACTGATATATTTTCAGGTGAAGGGATTAGCAAGTAGTTATTTAAAGCGGTTACAATCTTTTGACTAGTACTCGTCACTTCGTTCATGATTAAATAACGTTCTAGTATATCGTTATATTGGTTCTGCATTTTTTGATTATAGTAAATGAGAGAGACCCAACTTGCTGCCATAATTAAGAGTACACTGAGAGCTAGCACTAAGATTTTCTTTTGGATACTATTCATAATATGTATCCACCTGTTTGATTATTTGAATATCTGTAAGATAGCCTTCTAATTGGAGTGGAAATATCTCTTCGTTTAACCAATTCATCATTAACCCCACACTAATCTCACCCATCTTCTCCGGTGACTGTTGTATCATTCCATCAATCTTCCCTTGCTTCAGAAGAGATAGAGATACAGGATGATCATCAAATGAATAGATATGATACGGTTCCACATTTGAACGTCTCTCTATTTCTTCAATCATATCTCCAGCGAAACTTGCATTAACAGTAATGAAGGCATCCGCACTGGGATTTATGTTTAAAATATCCTTTGTCGTAGATATGACCGCTTCTCTTGTATTTTCAGATAAGACTTCAATCATTTCAATGTCCGGAAAAACGCTAAGAATGTCTTGGATTCCCTTTAACCGTTCTGTTTGATAATGTTCTTGCCGCTTGTCTATTAAGAGGATCACTTCTCCTGATGTTCCCATATCTTCAATAAGTTGTTTAGCAATCATACTACCTGCCTCATATTGATCAGAACCGACATACGTTCGGCGAATGCTTTCTGACATTGGAACATCATTAGCGACCGTAATAACAGGGATTCCATATGAAGCCGCTTTCACTTTTGTTAGCTCTTTAAACTCATCGTTATCCAAACCTTGAACAATAATCCCATCAACTTTTGAATAAATGGCGATGTCAATTTGCTTTAGAAAATCTTGATTTTCTCCGTAACTCCCCCATACCTCAAGCCTTGCTCCATCCTTTTCTGCTTGTCTTTTTGCCCCTTTACTCACCTTGTCCCAAAAAGGTGTATCCAACCCTCGTGTGATTAACACAATTCGATTGGTGATTTGTTCTTGCTTCGACGGCTCTGGCACCTGCCAATCAGAACGAAACGCATTAAGGACTGATTCAACTGTAAAGTATGAAAGTACAAAACAAATAAGCACAATGACAATGGTCGCAACACTTCTCATGAGGAGTAACTCCTTTACGTGGATAAACTTTTATTTATTATAGCATGGGATATGCCATTTTCCTTTGGTTCAAGACTTTTTCTATTTACATTAGAATTCCTTAGTAGCGATTATTCGCAAATGTTAGGAATACCCATTGATTATTTGGATTTAGCATATTATTACGCTGCATCTAGAAGCCTTATTTTAGATTTTATGTGCATGCTAAAAGAGAGTAGTGACGAAGGAAAAGGTTCTTTTTCTGTTTTGGAGAGCTAATGAACTATAATTAGGCGCGAGAAGAACGGATGGTTAGGTCGTTCTCGTTTTTTTGTGATGTAATCAACGTGCGGGACCGATGGTGCAAAGCAGCAACATTGTTCGCTGCTCTTTTTTAGACATACACTATAGTAAGAAGGAATTGTAAAACATGTTTAGTATTATGGTAAGATGATTTTAATTTCAGAAATTTAAAAACATCACGAGATTAATATTGGTTAAAATTGTAAAGGCTTTTATGTGGATTTGGACAAGCACTATTCTAATATTTGAAACGAAAAGAGGAAGATTATGAAAATAGAAGAAAAGATGACTTCACCTGACTTTACCCTACAGGGGAGCAACGGTGAAATGGTATCACTGTCCGATTTTAAAGGAAAGAAGCATGTTGTTTTATATTTCTATCCGAAAGATATGACACCGGGATGCACCACACAGGCATGTGATTTTAAAGAACATCACAAAAGCTTCGCAGACCTAGATGCAGTAATTATCGGCGTAAGCCCCGACCCACTTACAAAGCATCAAAAGTTTGTTGAGAAGTATGAGTTACCTTTTCTATTGCTGGTTGACGAGGACCATAAAGTAGCTGAAAGCTACGGTGTATGGACGTTAAAGAAAAACTTTGGAAAAGAATACATGGGCATTGAACGCTCCACCTTTGTAATTAGTAAAGAAGGGATCATTGAAAAGGCTTGGAAAAAGGTTAAAGTAAAAGGACATGTTGAAGAAGCGTTGGCTTTTGTACGCGAGCATTTGAGTGAATAGGATGGCGGGACAGGGGGACAGGCACCATGTCCCACATGCCGTAGGCTGTTAGGGACAATGGACCTGTCCCCCAAAAAAGCCAGGGGTGGAATACCCCTGGCTTAAACTTAAGTTTATTCAAATATTGTGTTAGATAATAGACGGAATAAGTAGTCTGTGTGATCGCGGAATCCTGGTTCAAGGCCGATTAGTGTTACATCCTTGCCAGGTTCTTTAACGATTACCGGCTTACCTTGTGCACCTTCTCTTTTTGCCCAATGACCTGCTACAAAGAATTCTGGAGTGTTAGCATAGGTTGCAATAACCTCTTTTTCAGATGCTGTGCCTTCAAACCATGCTGGACGATAGATAAATCCAATGTCGTTTTGTTTATAGCCCTTTGTGATGGCACTGTCCTGGTACGTCACATTTACAATTCCGTTGCTATTTGAACCTCCTGTTCCGACCGTAACATCCGTTAAGCCAAGTGTTACAGTTGCATGAGCAGAACCAGCTCCTACTGAAATGTATTTTCCACCGTTCTCTACAAATGCTGTTACATTGTTTTTAAACTGTGTTTGCTGATCTGTATCTAATACAGCAAACTCACGATTTGCTTCTCTAGATTGAGGAAAAATCAATCCATTAGTTGCACTATAAATAAACACATCAAATCCGTCTAACCCCTTAGTTGCCACATCACGAGGATGAATTTCTGTCACATCAAATCCTAAACGTTCAAGTGATAGTCTTGTACCCGCGTGTGACTGCGCTTTATTCATTCCACCATCTTGTAAGATGGCTACCTTTACTTCTGCAAGTGCTGTTGCATCGTTTGGTGTAGCACCTGTTCTAATCGTTAATCCTGATTGACTAACTAACCCCTTCACTACATTACTTGTTCCGTTAAAATAGAAGTTTCCATCTGCTCCCTTTTTAACTGGAATCCCATTTGATAATAATTCATTTACTAAATTCACAGCTTTTACAGAAGTATTAGGAATTACAAATGGACCTTTACCAACAAGAGCACCTTGCTCGTTAACTTTGCTCACTTTAACTGATTTTACTTTAACTTCTGTTTCAACTCGCTCCGCTTCAAATCCCCAAAGTTCTGGTAAGCTCCAGGCTGAAATGTCGTACATCGCAGGGGTTTGGTCAGAAATGTCTTCTCCATCCCAAAGCATCGTATTGGCTAGACCAGCTTTTGCTTGGTTCATCTGAACGATATAAGTTCCAGCAGGATACTCTACCCCATCAACGGTAAATCCTTGTTTGGCTTCCTCTACCACAATGTCATTTTTCAATAAGTGGTTTACTGCTTTTTTAGTCACAGTTGGATCTAGTTGATTTACAGGTAAAATATAAGCTTTAGGGAAGAAATCTCCCGAGTGAGTTGGATGTTCATTCATAATTCCACGTTTGAACATTTCGATTTGATCTGTAATCATTTCAGTACGATTTTCAGTTGCATACTTCAATGCACCCATCATGGCATCATACGTCCACTTTACCCCATCCTCATCATTCGTCGGTGCTTCTAGCGTATGTGCAAATGAACCGTGATACATCGCATACATCGGCGTGAAAATCGGTGGATAATCATCCCAACCCGCCGCATCATCACGAAGTGGGATATAGGTACCTACCATGTTTTGATATAGACTTGATGAGGAATAGCCAGCCTTGTTACCTACAATTTCTGCTTCCATGGCTTTTGCTGCCGCAAGGGCATGATCCTCATATAAATCATATTCATAGTTCGGATTATGTGGTGGTGTACAAGGCTCAATTAACCCTGGGTGATAACTCTTGTAATTTTTCACATATCCATGTAAGTCAAGAAGCACCATTGGATTCCATTCTGTAATTAAATCAACAGCAAGATGAGTTTCAGGCTGTGATTGCGTGATAAAGTCACGGTTTAAATCGATGCCGTTTCCGTTAAAACGGATGCCGTCCACACGACCGTCTGGATTCGCTACCACGTTAATGATGAGGATATTATTTTCTAAAATCGACTGAGTAACTTCATCATTTTGTGTTGCTAGGCGCTCAATTAATTGAATCGTAGCATCTGTACCAACATACTCCGTTCCATGAATCGACGAGTTTATCATAATAGGAACTTTGAAGTCTGGATTTTTTTCAATCCACGTTTGTGCTTTTTCAGGATTTTTGAACATCTGCTTTCTCAGAGCCTGAAAATGTCCGTATTTCCCCTTAGCACTTGGATCCGATACAGTTACCACGTATAGATCATGACCTTGAGAGGATTTACCTTTCACCTCAACCGTTATACGGTTGCTTTGCTCAGCTAATTCTAAAAGCTTTTCACCAACTTCAGAGTACTTCAGAAAATCATAGTGTTCTGAGTTAAATAAACTTTTCTCTGCTTCAACAAGCTCAATACTTTGAGCATTTTTAAAGGATTGTCCATTCGCTAATGTATTGTAAGGAATAGAAGCTAGTAAGCTCAGCGAGAGCACACCCGTAAGTACTTTCTTGGAATATTTCATTAATCGCTTTCCTCCATGTAGTTTAATATAAATATGTAAGGCTAAATTCCGCATTTTGATAGATTATGTGTTTCAAACAAAGTTAGAATCCACTACCCCCTTCTGAAAATAATGAATAAAAATACACGTGTCCTTATAGAATTATAAATCCATTTATTAAAACAAAAAAGATTTTTGTTTCGACAATTCTATACAAATACATACCGAATCTAGTTTAACACTAATACAATAGTACTAGAATGTTTAGTTAATTCTAACTAAAAATACTAAACTACCAACACATAAATTTATAAAAATTCATATCTGAGTATTGTGGGACACAGGGACAGGCACCCTGTCCCAAAGGCGATTTCACCTATCGAAGAAAGCTAATTATGACTCCCTCCCATCAAATAATTTCATACATCAAGGGTAAGTATGATATTTATTAGAATTCGCTATAAATCAATAGAGATAAAAATGGGTCAAAAATACCAATTAAAAATTGAAGCAGAGAAACAAAACTAGTCAGGAGAATCGACCCCTTACTAGTTTATCTATCGGGACAGTGTACCTGTCCCCTTGTCCCGCTATTTAATTGTAACCTTAGTCCCAATCGGAACAATTTCAAAAAGTGCCTCTATCTCTTCATTATGTAGACGGATACAGCCTTTTGTTACGTATTTTCCGATTGAATCGGGATTACTGGTGCCGTGGATTCCGTACGTTCTGCCAGATGTACCGGGAACGTCAAGTCCGAGCCATCTTGTTCCTAATGGGTTGTTTGGGTCTCCACCTGGGATTTTCTTTGGTGTGTACTCGGGATTTACCAGTTTTGTGACTACTGTAAATGTGCCTCTTGGTGTTAAGGATTCTTTTCCTGTCGCAATATTAACCGTTTTGATAGGCCTTTTATTCTTATATAGACTTAATTGATTTTTGTCTAGCTTGATAACTATTTCAAAGTCTTCGCTAGTAGGTGTTGTAACGCCACCTTTTTTTATGTATGGATTTGGAATCTTGACTACACTTTTTGCTTTTAATTCTCCCATTTGATTTGCTTCTTTTACGAGCTCGATAAAGTCGTTGATCTCATGATATTGATTCATAATACTAAACAATGTTTCTTTTGGCTGAACTGTATGGGTGACAAGCTGACTTTCTTTGAAAACGATGAGTCCTTGACCCGCTTTTATAGATGGTGCTTTAGTTTCAACCCCATTTGTTTGTGCTAATAAATCTAGTATTTTCGTTTTACTATAATAATGTAAAGCTATTTGATAGAGTGTTTCCCCTTGTTGAACGGCATGCTTCGCAAGATAGGTAGGGTTCGGGATATCCAGCATCATCCCCACCTTGATCTCCTTCTCCGGCTCTCGTATTCCATTAAACTTTAGAATGAGATCACTTTGATTCACATCGTAATATCTCTTTGAAATACTATAAACTGTATCCTTCGCTGACACTTTATGTTTAATTACGACCTGGTGATCAGTAATTAGATTTGTTTTTGACTCCCTGGGTGATGTGACTACTTTTGAAGTTGTTTTTTTGTTTGTTACGCTATTGTTGTTTGTATTACTTTCTTTAGCTATTTCAATTTGCGGTTCTTGTTCTTTCAAGTCAGGGGCAGCCTCTGTTTGAGACTCTACCTCCGTATCAACAACTTCTATGGTTCTATCTTTCTCAGTTTCCACCTCTAGTACAACCGGAACTAATTCAGAGGGTTCTTTTTCAACCGCGACTGCCTCTAGCTTTTCCTGTGAAAGCTGTTTACTCTTTGTCTCATTTCCTAGTCTAATAGAAAGGAAGATAACCGAAACAAATAATACAATGCCCGCATATAAGAAATATCTGCTAAGTCTTTTTCTCTTACCCGCTGTTTTAACTCTAGATAACTCTATATCTTGGTTTGCTTTATTCTCCATTAAGACCAGAAACCCCTTTAATAAACAGATACACTTATCCCATTTTACTTATCGTTACGGCTTAATTATATAGGAGGGTTCGCTTATTTTACGCGAAGGGCAATAGTCTAATAGTATTGGACTCTATAATAATCGTAGTATTTCAGTAGTACTATTTCGCTATAAAATCTACTTGGTAACATTTTTTCTTTTAAAATGCCTAACTGTCCCGGAATGTTTTAGGCTCTGTGCCTTTAACGACTAACAATAATCATGACTTTCCAACTACAGTTTTCATACTTTTATATACTTTGCATCAATCCTCTTCGACAAAAATTGAAAACAAGTAACAACCACCAATATCCCTATATTTTAGTATTTTCTTATTTTTTATATAGAACTACTCTCCACATGTTTCGTTATATTTCTACAAAAACCCATTTATTTCAACTTGAGAAAGGAGGTGTTTTAATAGTTGGTGATTTATCCCTATTAACGTAAAGCAACTCTATTTATACAATTATCGGTAGGCCCTACAAGATCCTCAGGGCAAACAATATTTCAAAGGAGGAATTGGATGAAAAAGAAGGTTTTATCTGTATCTTTGTCAGGAGTTTTAGCTTTCGGAGCGTTAACGACAGTTGCACCATCAGCACTTGCAGTAGGAAACGGACCAAATTATAACGGAAACGAATCGATCCAGACTTCTATTCTACATACACATGAAGAGTTAGTAGACTTTCTAAAAACTCAAGATGCAAAGCAAGAGGCTTTAGAGCTTGAAGTTATTGGTGAGTCAGTGAAAGGAAGAGACATCTACCTAGCTAAATACATTTCAAATCCTGAAAATCCTACCATCCTCTTTTTAACTCAACAACATGGAAATGAGCAATTAGCAACAGAGGGCGCACTAGAATTCATCAAACATTTAGGCGCGAATAAAGTGAAGGGTGTTCTTGAGAATGTGAACATACTTGTTGTTCCGATGCTTAACCCTGATGGAGCAATGGGTGATGTGAACTTCTCTCTCGAAAACTATATCGCGGATGGGGACCGTCATCTTACTCGTTACAATGCAAATGAAGTTGACTTAAACCGTGAACATGCAAAACCAATTCATGAGATGCAGCCAGAACAAAGGGCTTTTTATGAAAATGTACTTGAGAAATATGAAATTGATTACTTAATTGACCTGCATCATCAAGGGACTAGAAGTGCGATTGATGGTGAATTAGTCTCGGGTTCTATGTTATACCCATTAAATGAAGAAGTAGATCCAACTGTTGTTGAGAACTCTAAAAAACTAGGATCAGTGGTATATCACGCAATCGAAGCTAAGGGATGGGGCAAGATTGGTAAATACCGAGGTGGAACTGGTAACAATATCGGTAGAAACGGCATTGCCAGTAGATATGGCATTGCAACCCTTCTCTTTGAAATGCGCGGAATGTCAGACCACGAATATGAGTCCTATGTGCTAGGGCAAAAGAGCAATGGTTACTTAATCCAGCAATCAGTATTAGCACTAGAGTCATCTGTTAAAGCGATCGCTGATGGATCGATTAATGATGCTGATATCTCATTCTGGGATGATCTCCCTTTTCAATACTGGATGGGTGAGGAAGAAGTAGAAGAAGATGAGTAAATAGAAAAGGAGAGTCGCAACTAGGTTACTAGTTGCGGCTTTTTTAATATAAACATACCTGCCATTTCTAGTTCAACTCTTTTAGTGTTAGATGAAACAGGAGCGTTGTTGTTACCGAAAGATGATACTACCCAAGCAATACTTAGCACTCGTTACTAGTTTAGCTTGAAAACACAATAACTACTTACGCTCTCGCTTGCTGTGAAGTAAAAAATGTAAAATCCTAACGATTACCCAACACATATGGCTGGCATTGCGGATTATTTATTTTTCTTATATACCAATATCGAAGGATATATCCAACATTTTGTTAATTTATGGATAATATATCCAACACGAGCATAGATTATGATAGGCTTTTACCACTTTATGGGGAGGAGGAAATTTATAGGATAGCGTTTCTAAAGCATTTCTATTAGCCTTTCATCTTGATATTAAACAAGACATTCACAACATTGAATCCTACATATAACATTACTGAATTAAACACCATTCTTGAAAAGGCTTACAAAACTTTTAAAGAAATGAGGAATTTTAAATGAAACGGTTTCTAAGTATGATTCTATGTGCCTTATTATTAATCGGATTCGCCCTTCCGGTATCTGCTACGAATGATACTTCTAGAGTAAAAGTATTAGAGAATCTTGTGAATGAGGATGAGAAAAAGGCAAGAATTCTTTGGTATGATTTATCAGCAAATATTAAAAATTTAGATAGTCCTGAAAAGGTTAAAAACATTGTAGATAAGACAGCGAAAGCCAACATCGACACGATCGTTCTAGATGTCAAAAACTATACAGGAAATGTAGGATATTTAAGTAAGATTGCTCCCCATATGAGCGACTCTAAAATACCTGCATACAAAGAATTTCCAAAAGGCTATGACTTATTAAGTGAAGTGATTAAGGCCGCGCACGCAAAAGGTATTAAAGTTCATGCAAATGTGAACATATTCTCTGAAGGAAACAATGATTTTGATGATGGACCTGCTTATAAAAACCCTGAATGGCAATCCACTTTTTATATGGCTTCTAGAGTGGCAGAAACTGAAAATGGTAGCACGTTTGATATTACAGGAGTAAATGCGGATCGTGGATCAAACCAACTCGTTTTATATACACCAACAAAGCATAGTGTTTCCCCTGCGAATCAGTGGGGTGTAGAAGCCCAAATAGTTGATGGTGTTGTTACGAAGGTAGTCGACAGAATTTATGGAGCACCCGCTGTTGAGGTTCCTGAAAATGGAGGTGTTTTATCAGCACATGGTGAAGCAAGAAAATGGCTACTAGCTAATGTAAAGGTAGGGCAAAGAATTGATCTATCAAAATCGAAAACAGAGTTTGTTCCAGCATCACAATATCCAACATTCTCAACGTTCGTAAATCCGATTCGTGAAGATGTTCAAAATTATGAACTTAGTATTATTGAAGAAATCATCGACAACTATGATGTGGATGGAATTGTATTAGATCGTGCCAGATACTCTAATATTTACGCTGACTTTAGTGACCTTAGTAGAAACACGTTTGAAAAATATATTGGTAAAAAGGTAGAAAACTGGCCGACTGATATTTTCGACGTAACTTTCACAGATGAAGGACAAGAAATTACCGAAGGTCCACTGTACCAGAAATGGATTGAATGGAGAGCCGGAAACATTCAAAACTTCTTCCATAAGGCGGAAAATCTTGTTCATAGTAAAGATGACTCTCTGTTTTTCAGCACATATGTAGGCGCTTGGTATCCACTCTATTATAGCGAGGGCGTGAACTGGGCGAGTAAAACACATAAGCCAGACTTTGGGTGGGCAAGTCCGGATTACCATAAAACTGGATATGCAGAATCTCTTGACTTCTTAATGACAGGTAACTATTTCACACAAGTTACTAGAGAGGAAGCAGTCGAAGTTGGAAATCCGGACTGGTACAGCGTTGAAGGATCTGCGGACATCGTAATGGATGCAGTAAATTCATCAACATTTGTATATGGAAGCTTATACCTACAACAATACGAGGGTGACCCAGAACAGTTCCGTAAGGGCTTACGTTCCATAATAAACAAAACACATGGCATTATGTTATTCGACCTTGTGTACTTTGAGATGTATGATTGGTGGCATATTTTAGAAGAAGAATTCTCGGAATCTTCCATAGCTCCGCATGAGGTACCGGGTCTGATGAAAATGGTCAGAAAAGATACCTAATTTATTGATGTACTGATACGAAACCAACAAACTTTTGAATGAGACAATGAGAAAAGTGTTAATGTTAAAATCTTCAGTTTTTTTAAATAAGGTAATAGTTCAATCGCACAAGCTTGGAACTGTAGAATTAACTCCGTAAAATCCTTGTTGGAAAAAAACTCAACATGCTCTAAGTGATGAGGTATTTCATAACCTGATAATAAGCAGAAGTTACTAAAAAAAACGGTTCTGAGCTTCAACGAAGCATAAGAACCGTTTTTTTGTTCAAATCATTATCTCTTGTTTCCTGTAACTCCATTGTTGCCTTCGCTGCCGATTTTTACTTCGTTGGTCGTTTTGTTACCTGCATGGTCAACGGCAACTACTGTAATTGTTTGATCTTTTGTAGCTGGTTGAACAAGTGTATGTGAAGTCTCACCATTCACATATTTTGCACCTTCTACTTGCTCACCGTTCACTTGAACATACCAGTAAGCAACACCACTTGTGCGATCCGAAACATCTACTGTGATTGTTTCGCCGTCACTACTTAACATTGTTTTTACTTTAGGTGTTGTTACGTCAAGTTTTACTGGGAATGTAAAGCTTTGAGCTTCAGCACCTTCAAAGTCAAGTGTCGCTTCTACTTGCATGTAGTATTGACCTTCTGGAGCACGTTTGCCGTTATGCATAGTTCCATCCCATGACCAGTTGGAGTATAGGTAATACATTGGTCCTGTACCATCGTAGTAGTTTTTACGGAAAAATTCTTCTGTTGCAATTTCTTTTACTACTTCACCGTCTTCGTTTAACACTTCAAATTCTAATTCTTTCGCATTACGAAGGAGCGATAAAAGGTAAGTTGCACTGTCATTTTCACCATCACCATTAGGAGAGATGGCATTGAATTCTGGGTTAAAGCCACCAGTAGCTGCGTCAGCTCCTAGGAAACTGTAGTCTCCACCATCCAACAAACCTGTTAAGCCGTAGAAAGAAGTAGAATCCCATATTGGAGTATCTAAAATCGGTGCTGCATTCCAATCACCCTTGAATCCAACATATGGTACAACTAACTCTGGATTTAAATCAGTTGGGTCAGATAGTTTTACAAAACCTTCTAACCAGTATCCATTCATAAACTTAGTTTTAAGATCTTCGTCTAGTTCAGTTACATCGATAGTTACATCAAATGTTGCTGTACCATTTGCCGGCACTTCTACCGAGCTAGTAGCTTCACCATTAACTGTTGTAACTCCTTCTAATTCCATTCCACCAGTTATATTAGAAGCAGTTACTGAGAAACCGGATACATCAACTGGAAGATCCGTTTGAGCACTTGCACTAACTTTATAAGTCACTGCTTCATCAGACAGGTTTTCTGCTGTTAACGAGAATGTTACAACATTGTCCTTTACTTCTTTAAGCGCTACTTTTGCTTCACCAGTAGTTGAATCAGTTACAGTAACAGGAGTAGATAACGCGGCATGAAGCAACATTAAACCTGCACCTTGACGACGAGGTGAAACAGGAGCTCCTCCAAGAACAACTGGTTGAGAAGTATTCATTAATAGCTTCTTCGCTAGCTCTGCTCTTTCTCTACCTTCAAATCCAAACACTTCATCAATACGTTGTAAAACTAGTGCAGAACCACCGGATACATGAGGAGCTGCCATAGATGTACCACTCTTCACTCCGTATTCATTATTATCTTGAGTAGAGTAAATTTGTCCACCAGGTGCAGTGATTTCTGGTTTGAAATCAAGGTTAGGTGTAATTCCCCATGAAGTGAAGTCACTCATTTTACCTGCTGCACTGTTTAATACTGTAAGTTTTTCTCCACCGAAGCTAACTTTAACCGTCTGTCCAGCTTTTAATGCTGCCGCAAAGCGATCTCCATCAGCTTTTAACATAAACAATTGCGGAATCGTAATGGCCGCATCAGTTGCCATATTAACCGTTCCATTTGCATTGTTATAAATAATAACCCCAGCTGCTTTAGCCTTCTGTGCATTTAGAGCTTTATCAACAAACCCAATCGAACCACGCTGAATTAAAGCATATTGGCCTGTTAGGTCCTTACCTTCAAAATCAGCAGCAGTTCCTAGACCTGCATGAACCAATTCAAAGCTCCCTTCACCGCTTGGTCCATTCTGACCAGCAGATAAGTACATCACTTGTTCTGCCTCTCCACCATCAATGGAAACTCCAGCTGCATCTACATCCATATAAGTATTTTCAAATGAAGCTACTGAAATAGAATCATAGGAAACACTAGGTGCACCGACTACTCCATAATCAGGGTTAGATGCATATGGGTAGAAATGGGTATTTCCAAAATATGCTGAGTTACCAGCTGAAATAGACATTACTACTCCGTTATCAACTGCACGTTTAACCGCTTGTTGCTCAGGAGATTCCGCACTTACGAATCCTGCCGTAGAACCAAGACTCATGTTAAGCACATCTACCCCAAGCTTCATTGCATCATCAATTGCTTTAATATAGATATCTCCATAAGTCGTTGCTACGTCATTACCAAATACACGTAATGCTAATAGTTGTGCTTCTGGAGCCACACCTTTAATACCGCCATTTTCTTCATCACCGTTTGCTCCAACTGTTCCACCTACGTGCATACCATGCATTGCCGTGTCAGCATTGGTATCAAGAATGACATCATTGTTATCCATATAGTTCCAAGCGTAAGGAACTTTTTCATTAGCATAGTAACCCGGTAAACCAAACTCCGCAATTACACTATTAACTTCATCCTTAGATAATTCAGCTTTAGAAGAGTCCGTTAATAGGAAATCCTTATGATTCGGATCAAGTCCAGAGTCAATAATCCCTACTACCATACCTTCACCATCGTAACCAAAGTCACGCCAAGCTTGTTGAGCTTGAACCAACTCTTTACTATACTTCATTTCAGCTTCTTCTGTTGGAAGCTCATACTCAGTTGCAAGGTAAACTGCTTTTACCTCTGTTACTTCTTTAATAGATTCAATGTCACCATACTTTACGTTGGCACTAAATCCATTAGCGATCGCATTGAATTCTTGAAGGTATTCAATATCAATCTTTTTACCTTTAATTTTATCCTTAGCTGCATTTTGTTTGTTCTTAGCAGCCTTTTCTAGTTGTTTTCTTTCACCTTTAGAAAGCTTATCGTACTTTTTCCCCTTTTTAGTTGCTACTTCAACAGGGGTATCCCCATCTAATTCAACAATGACACGAACCTTTTTATTAGGATCAATATCTTGTAAATCAGTAGGAATAAATGTCGTGTTTTGTAGCTTTGGCTTTTGTAGATCTAGTTGCTGTGGTGCAATGCCACCTGTAGCAAAACCACTACTACCAAATGCTACAAATAAAACTAGTAAAATTGCAGAAATCTTCTTTAACATGTACTTCCTCCTTTTACGAATTCTCTCATGAAAATTCACTAAAAATTTTCAATATTTACACTATACTAAATTACTAGTTTTAGTACTAGGGTATAAGAGTATTAGTTTATATGCACTGATTCTACAGATAATTGGAAATATTTAGTTTATAACCCAAAGAAATTAGTCGTATTTTGTCGAATCCGTGCTACTTTTGTCATGGAAAACTGAATATATTAACGGGGGATTTCCGGAATAAATGTCGTATTTTGTCGATAAATTTCGCGGGACAAGGGGACAGGTTTACTGTCCCAGGGGAAATTATCAGTGACAAATGAATTATCATATCATATATAGATAGAATAGCATCCTACTAATTACTTAGGATTAGTAGGTAGAGGAATTGAAACTACAACAACACTTATGAAAAGATTTATATCCTGCTACTCAATTTATCATTCTTGCCTTCAATTGCTTATTATCCTCCTCAAATAATTGTCATACGTCCACTCCTACCTCGCTATGAATAGTAAGAGAACATACATAAGAGGGTGACAGGATGAGTACTATTAAAGGGCCTAAAGGGAAGATCATTGCAGGAAATTTACTTGAGTTTCGGGAGGATCCATTACAATTTCTAGATAAACTTCGAAGTGATTATAAAGACGTAGCAAAAGTGCGTTTTGCGAATCGAATCATTTATGTACTGATGAACCCCGATTTGGTAAAGGAAGCTCTAGTGACAAAAGCAAGCTCTTTTGAAAAATCAAATCAGTTTAAGGAAATAATGCCACTTGTAGGGGAAGGCCTACTAACGAGTGAAGGCGATGTCCATATGCGGCAACGAAGAATGATGCAACCTTCTTTTAAAAAGTCTACTATTCAAAACTATGCAGAGAGTATGAGTTCAGTTGCTTCTAAGGCAGTTGAACAATGGCAAAACCAGGATACACGCTCCATCAATGTGGATATGATGAATATTGCGTTAGGCATTATTTGTAAGACGATGTTTAGTATGGATGTGCAAGAAAGTCATGAAAGTATTGGTCAGCCAATTGATGATGCGATGCATATCGCGACGAAACGAATTCGTTCTCTTATAAGAGTCCCTTATCGGATCCCTACTTCAGAAAATAAACGATTTAAAGCGGCTATTCATATATTAGATGAAGTGGTGTATGGAATCATTGAACACCGAAGAACGTTACCCTACAGTGAATACGAGGATTTGTTAGCCATCCTGCTCAAGACAAAGGACGAAACAGACGAAAGCTATATGAACGATCAACAAATTCGTGACGAAGCCATGACTATTTTTCTCGCAGGACACGAGACAACCGCCAATGCGATGTCATGGGCACTATACTTACTAGCCACACATCCAGAAGTCCAACAGAAAGCACAAGAAGAAATTGATCGGGTCGTAGGAGATTCGTCGTTGCAGTTAGAGCACGCAGAGAAGCTTACGTATGTAAAGAACATCATTAATGAAAGCCTTCGTCTCTTTCCACCTGCCTGGTTATTTGGAAGAACAGCAATTGATGACGTGGAGATTGGCGATATTAAAATAAAAGCTGGGCAAAATGTATTGTTTAGTCCATATATCAACCACCGTTCAGAAGAATTCTTTGATCAACCTAACACCTTCATCCCTGAACGTTTTGAAGGAGACTTTCTTAAAACCATACCACCCTACGCTTATTTTCCATTTGGTGGTGGACCAAGAGTCTGCATTGGTAACCACTTTGCCATGCTTGAAGCCACAATAGTCTTAGCAACCGTGCTGCAGAAATTTACCGTTTCCCCTGTCTATCCAAATCAAACCGTAGAAGCCCAACCGTTGATTACTTTAAGACCTAAGGGGGATTTATTGCTGCAGGTAATGAGGAGGTAGCTGGGACAGGAGTTTCCCTTGGTGGGACAGAGGGACAGGTACTTTGTCCCTATTCAGCCCCTCCAAGTTCTTTCCCTTAACGAGCACATGAAAAGCCAGGAGACCGTTCCCCTGGCTTTTCGTTTCTATCCTATTAGGCCCCTAATCCCTCAATCATATTTCTCAGTTCTGTAACCTCATTGATTAATTTTAGCAACTCCGAATTCTCTAGTTTTTCCAATGCTACTTCGCCATTAACCATGGCATTTTCAATGACCCCTTTTAGCGCTTCATTTTTCTCAACAATTTGTTGGTGAATGCCCTCTGCAATGCCTGGAGGCTCTAACTGGTTAAACTCGTCTATTTCAGCTATTAGATTTGTTAACTTTGCTTCAAGCTCAGCTTTTGCCTCTGGGTTCGTCGCTGCATTCTGGATTAACTGCGGAGCTTCCTGACCAAAGCTATTCCAGGTATCAACATGCTCCATTGCTTGATTTGTATACTCTAATGAATTATTTAAATCCTCCACTACCGAACATCCCGACAGTAAGACTGCAGCTAATATTGCTAAACTGATTAGTGATTTTCTCATCTCATCAAGCTCCTTTATCATTTAAAATTCTGCCTAACTTACACTAAACATATACTTGCTACAATATAAAAAAGGCCTTTCACTAGTATCCAGTAAAAGACCTTGAAACAAGAGTCTTTGCCAGATCTAGAACGTACTGACAAAGGTCTCGCTACAATTTTAAAATTGCTAATAAAGCCGGGGATTGCTCCCGTATTGACGACTTTATTATATCGCTACTCCCCTTTGGGAATTTCATATGAACTTATATCTATATTTTAGCGTAGGTTTACATTGAGGTCAAATTGGGGAAAGTCACAATTGTATGTAAATGGTAAAATCACCGTTCTTCTTACTTTTAGTTAACGAAACCTCTGAAAAATTAATTAGTTTCAGTTATTTTATCCAAAATTTTAAATACAATTGGTTTTAAAGGATGCAATGCTTTACTTGCTATTCAGAACTGTTTATAGGTAAACAAAAATTGTGAATAAAACCATTGATTGGGAGGAAAAACATTGGATTTCAAGAAATTTTCCGACGCAGTTAAAGTAAATAATGCCATGAAGTCAGGTAGAATTAATGCAAAAGATATGGTTACGATCGTCCAGACAGCAAATAATTTTAAATCGAGTATTGTTTTACATGTCGAAAATAAAATTGTTGATGTTAAGAGCTTCCTTGGATTAACCGTATCCTTATTGTCGAAATCGTCTCCATATAAATTAGAAGTTCACGGTGACGATGAAGAAGTAGCCAAGAAAGAAATGAAAGAGGCTTTTAAAGAATATGGCATTGAGGTCGAAGTGTAAATATATAACAAATTTTATTGTAGAATGGAAAGGAGATTACTCCTTTCCATTTTTTGTGTGAAATAAAACCTTAATTTAGTACATAAATTAGCACGAATTTTTTGAGTGGGACAAGGTACCTGTCCCCTTGTCCCGAATCGTTTTTTTATTCGCAGCGTCTAATAGTTTAGAAAATGGAGGTGAGACATTGAAATCGTCAGAAAGTGAACAATTTATTCATGAGTTATATGAGCAGTATAGTGAACAATTGTATCGCTATGCTTTGCTACGAACCGGTAATAAAGAAGAAGCAAAGGATATTATTCAGGATACCTATTACAAGGCTTATCGAGGACTTCAATCATTTAATGGATTAGCTCAGTATAAGACTTGGTTGTACTCGATTACTCGTAATACGATCAATGATTATTTACGAAAGAAGCAAAGAAGCGATCTTTTAAGATTTCGTGTAGGCACGGGTGATACTCCGGATTATTTGTTACCTGATGAATTACTTTCTCTTAAAGAAGATACAAAGGTTTTGTATTTAGCGTTATCACGACTTAAGAAGAATCACCAAGAGGTTATTATTTTACGAAAAATCAAGGAGTTTTCAACGAAGGAAACTAGTGAAATATTAGGATGCTCGGAAGCTAAGGTAAAGTCTAGTTTATTAAGAGGACTTCAAGCTCTAAAGTTAGAAATTTCTAAGGAGGGTTTAGGTTATGAGTTCAAAGAAAGTGAGCAAGCCTTTTGAGGAGAATTTTCAAGAATTAAACTCAATCTCTTTATCTCTTCAAGATCAGGAGGAAATGAGAAGATGGTTACATAAAAAAATACAACAGCCTACCTTTTTCTCCCGTTTCCGTTCTATTGTTCCTGCTACAGCAACTATCGCTGTATTAACAATTGCTTTTTTCATGTTCACTACTTCAGAAGGTACTTTAAAAGAATCGACTTTCTCTCAGGGTGAAAAGTCTAGCAGTTCTTCAGCAGCAATTGATGTGAAAGAACAAGAAACGATTAGTAGAATCGAGAATCTATATAATCTAACGTTAGAAAATTATCAGTCTGCTGAAAACTTGAAAGGAACAACTGCTTTTCGTGAGTTACAGAGTATTCTGAGCACGAAGGATATTCGACCTTCCATGTTCGTCAAAATGCCTATACAAGAAACTAGAAGTGCGCCCGCTTATATTTTTTGGGAGGATGAGAGGGGATCATTTCTATACACAATTGAACATAACAATAAAGAATGGAATGTGCGTACCCTTACTCATATCAACGAAAGCGGTACAAAGGAAGTAACTGATATCGCAATCGATTTTAAGCATATAGATTCAATACTAAAAGGATATGCAGTGAACATGTCGGCAAGTGATGAATATCAAGCATCATCCATAGACAACGGAAGCATGGAAATGATAATTGACGAAAATAAGACTATAACCATAGATGTTTCAGATCAACAAATTAAAATTAACTCTTTTGATAAAGAATTTAAGCTAGATTTTAAGAATAAACCATTGTTCAATAAATTAGTTGGGACAGAAGCAAGTTCATTAGGCTTCCTTGAGGTTGTAGAAGAACAAGGAATATCTACTTATGTAATAGATCATAAGCAAAATAACATATTAAAATTAGAGAACCATGCGTCAACACCTATCTATGATACTGTTCATAAGGTGTATTATGTAGTGGCAGGTGATGCGGGTAAAGAATATGTTACTACTTTTAAAGACGGCCAAGTTCAACCAAGAATCACTTCCAAACATCACAATATCGTATCCATTATTCCAAGTGGTAATGGAAAGTATGTGGATTATTTAGTAGAAACAACAGAGCCAAACAGCTATAAGCTAATGAGATACTCTCTTGAGACAAATAAAGAAACTGAATTACTAAACTTAAACATGCAAGAAATGAAGTACTTAGTTCACCAATACTTAAACCAGCCATTATCAGAAATCAGCAATAGGCTGGTTCATGAATTATACTAAAACAATTCCTTTGAAAAAAACTCGGTGATCATTGAACTGCACCAAAATTGTTAGACAAAAAACTAACAATGGAGGTGCAGTTTTTTTTATGGCTAAATTTACATTTGAGGACAAGTTATGGGCAGTAA